>NZ_JBEYUS010000047.1:0-50814 GCF_040643635.1 Saccharopolyspora sp. NPDC047091 | reverse complement strand
CCGCAGCACGCCGCCCGGATGGTGCAGTACTACCGGGAACGCTTCGCCCACTACGGCCACGGCACCCCCGAACAAGCGATCGTCGGTCTCGGCGGACAGGTGTTCCTGCGCCGCAACTCCCAGGACGCCGTCCGCGAATTCCGCCCGTACTTCGACCACGCCCCGGTCTACGGCGGCGGCCCGTCGCTGGAGGACTTCTCCGCCCAGACCCCGCTGACCGTCGGTTCCCCGCAGCAGGTCATCGACCGCACCCTCGGCTTCCGCGACTACATCGGCGACTACCAGCGCCAGCTGTTCCTCATCGACCACGCCGGCCTGCCGCTGAAGACGGTCCTGGAGCAACTCGACCTCCTCGGCGAAGAAGTCATCCCCGTCCTCCGCAAGGAATTCGCCGCCCACCGCGGCCCGAACACCCCCGACGCACCCACCCACGAGTCGCGCGCCCAGCGCGCCGAAAGGAGCGGAGCATGACCCGCATCCTGGCGATCTCGGCAGGCCTCTCCCAGCCCTCCTCCACCCGGCTGCTCGCCGACCGGCTCGTCACGGCCACCCGCGGCGAACTCGGCGAGCAGGCGGAGGTCGAGGTGGTGGAGCTGCGCGAGCACGCCCACGACATCACCGACAACCTGCTCACCGGATTCCCCGGCGCGCGCCTGGACGAGGTCCTGCAACGGCTCTACGCCGCCGACGGGCTGATCCTGGTCACCCCGACGTTCAGCGCCTCCTACAGCGGCCTGTTCAAGTCGTTCCTGGACGTCGTCGAACCCGAGTCGCTGCGGGACACACCCGTGCTGCTCGGCGCGACCGGCGGCACCGAACGGCATTCACTGGTCCTGGAACACGCGCTGCGCCCGCTGCTGTCCTACTTCCGCGCGCACGTCGTGCCCACCGGCGTCTACGCGGCAGCCTCCGATTGGGGCGGCGGCACCGAACTCGGGCAGCGCATCACCCGCGCCGCCCGCGAACTCGTCGCCGCGGTGCGCCGACGGCCGGAGCGCGCGGACACCGACCCGTTCGCGAATCCGGTCCCGTTCGAAGAACTCCTCCGCGGCGGCGCGGCGAGCTGAGCAGAACCCCACCGGCCCCCGCCAGGACGTGCTGGCGGGACTCGAACCTGACGGATCGAGCCATCGTCAGCTCCGGCTCCGGTGGGTCACCTCGACGCCCTCGCCCCGGATCGAGACCTGGCCGGCATCAGACGATCCCGTCGAGCGAACGGACCGCCTCGGTCAGCGCCGATCTGGCGACCGCCCAGTCGGTGTCCCGCGGCCAGGTGCTCAGCAGCACGACGACGAAATCGTGGTCCCCGCGGACCAATCCGGTGGTGTGCAGCACGGTGTCGGTCTCGGTCGACCCCCACCCCTGTTTGATCGCCCAGCGGTGTCCGGGCAGACCTCCGGGAATGCCGAAGTGCTGCGGAAATCCGTCCTCCGCGACGCCGGAGGCCTGCCCCATCGCGTCCAGCAGCAGCGTCCGCGTGTCCGCGTCGGCCTCCACCGCCAAGTACCGGTAGACCCGTGCGACATCGCTCGCGCTCATCCGGGTGCTCCCCCACCGCCCGGACGATCGCGGCGGCGCGGTGTCGGTCAGCTCCAGCTTCGCCGCCACGCGACGGACGATGTCCGGACCACCGTTGGCGGTCCACAACCGGCTCGCCACATCGTCATCGCTGGCCGACAGCATCCGCTCGATCTCACCGTCGGCGGTGTCGCCGCCGGAGCGCTCCACCGCGTCGATCGCGATCAGCAGCTTCACCACGGACGCCGTCGGGAAGCCGCTGTCGGCGTCGAGCCGCGCGATCTCCGCGCACGCGTCCAGATCCACCACTTCGACCGACACCGAGGTGCCTTCGGAGAACGACGGCAGGTTCTCCCGGACCGACCGGGCCACGTCGTCCGCCGCGGAACCCCGCGACACACCACCGCTGCACGACGACGACCACTGATCGGAGTTCGCCAGCCCCACGATCCCGCCGACCACGCTCAGGACCACGACCACCACCCCCGCGATCCAGCTGCTCCGCCGCACGTCCCACCCCATGGGTCCCCCTCAGACCAGAGCACGGCCGCCGCGCCCCCTCGCCCGGCGACTCGTGAATCTCCACGTCCGAAGGACGCCCCACCGCGTCGCAGGTTCGCTGGAACGTCGAATGAGCCCGCAATTCCCCCGAATGCAGGCGAAAACCGACCCGGCCACGGGTCAGGTGCCCGGGCAGACCGATCGGTGGATTCCGGCGTGCACGATCACGCGGAGTGCCCTGGCCTCGCGATGCGGCCGCGCCGTCGTCCGCCGCCGCTCGCGCGCTCCGCGCTCGGGATCTCATGCCCAGGTCGACCAGGCCGATCTTGGTTCGAGCTCCGCCGCTGGTCAGGTGGTGGGGCAGGTGGGACTTGAACCCACGGCTGACGGATTATGAGTCGGCCAGCTGTTACCGCTCCGTTGTAAAACAGGGGCTAATCGGGCGTGACGAGTACATCCGAGGGCCGCAGCGGGCATCTCTCGCGGGAGTTCGCACCCAGTCCCGCACCCAGCGATCCGCTTTGGATTCATCTCGCGCTACTTGCCATTGCAATGGTTGTTGTCCTCATGCTGAATTTCCAGCATTAAATTACATGAAGCAGAACACATGCCTTGCAGTGAAGACACCAGCTCAGCCGCCCGCGGCCAACCGAGGGATTAGCTACAAAAATCGAGGTCGCGATGACTTTGACCTCTCCAGAAAGGCAATAAAAACAGCGGAAAAATGGGATCGTCAGTTCACTAAAGGAGGGCACCGCTAAGCTCTTGGAGATAACTGTGACTCGTGATGACGAGGACCAGCGAGTCGCATCTATTACACGCCATTTTCGGCGTTAGACCATTCCTCAGCAGCGAGCGGTTCCTCATTCAGCTGATCACGACGTGCTCGCCAGTCGGGCAGGTAGTGTTCCATTAGCTCGACGAAGCGAGGACCGTGGCTGCACTGGTGGAAGTGGACCAATTCGTGAACGACGATATACTCAAGGCAGCGGGGGTTTTTCTTGGCAAGCTCCGGGTTGAGCCATATGGCACCAGAATGAGAGATGCACGTCCCCCACTTCGTCCTCATGCGGCGGACAACCACCTTGACTTCCTCAACACCGATTACCGGCTGCCACTTGTCGAGAAGTGCTGGTACGGCTGCCTTCAGTTGGCGGCGATACCAGCGATCAAGCGTTGCTCGGCGAGCATCGGCATCAGCCTCCGGTGGAGTGACAACCCAGAGGGTTTGCCCCTTGGCTTCGACGCTGTAGTGGCCGCTTCGACGTGAGACGTCCAGGAGATATCGCTGGCCCCAGACGTAATGCGTCTCGCCTGACTCCATCTCACGCTTGGTCTGGCGATCGGCGTTCTGCAGCTGGTCTCGCTGCCGCTTGATCCACGGCAAGCGCTGGACGATCGCCAGGCGGATCATGTCCAGGTCTGCGTGTTTCGGTGCTGCGACGCGCACTCGGCCCACGGGCGGGTAGACCGAGATGTGCAGGTTCTTGATGTCCTTGTAGACGACGTCGACGTCGAGTCCTGCGACGGTCAGGTAGGCGTTAGCGGTACTCATCGTGTTCCTTCAGAAGTCCGATGAGCCGCTTCAGGTCGTCAGGGGCGAAGCCTTCCGGCAATGCCTTGATCAGTGCCCGCGCTAGGGCGCGCTCCTTCATCGGATTTCCTGCCCAGCCATGCTCCTTCGAGTTCTGGATCACGTCGTGGACATACAAGACGTCAACGTTCGATCTCTCCGGCCAGCCGAAGTCGACGAGCGCCCGACGTGCCGGCGTCCTGACCCACGCTGGGTAGGTGACTGTGGACTCGCCGGTGCCGACCTGCTGGGTCAGGTCGATGAGCTGGTTGAGAAAATCAGCGTACTCGATCGCCTCCTGGTTGCGCTGCTTGATGAGTGCGTCAAGCAGCGCAGACATGCGCTCGTAGTACTTCGGGTTGAGGGCTCGCTCGTCAACGATGGTCTTGCGCACGTTGTTGAGAATGGTCTCGGCAACGGCCTCTGGGCTTTTCCTGATGCCTGGTGGTAGGGCGCCGAGCGCACCGACCCCCTCCTCGGCGATAAGGCGTACAAGACCCTGGTCGAAAGTAGCGACCTGCTCCGCAGGATCGGCTTGGATGTAGGTGTCGAGCAGGGAGCGCATGCCTGCCTCGAACTGCTTCATGTCGATGTTCTCGCCTGCGCCGACTTCGACCTCGTTGCGCACCGCGACGTAGTGCTTGACCTCACCCTTGATGGCCGCAGCTTCGGTCTCGCTATACCCGGCAGCATTCATGTCGTTGGCGAGCACCCCGTAGGCACGTACCAGGGCAGCAACTGACTTATACAGCTCGACCCGCTTCGGCTCACTGGCCTTGATCTGATCCGCGTCACCTGGGAGGGTCGAGACGAAGTAGTGCTGGTAATCAACAGTGTCCTTGGGCGGTGCGACCGGTTCGCAAAGCGCGCGGACATGTTCCAGGGCTTCGTCGAGATCCTTGCGATCCTGCTCCGTGCGGTCCTTCAGCAGACCATCGATGTCGTCCTGTGCGTAACCATCCAGCGCCTCGCCGGTGTAGTCGGTGATTGCTTTTCCGATAGACTTGAACAGGTCCCGGTAATCGACGACGTAACCGTACGTCTTGTCCTCACCGTCCAAGCGATTAACGCGGCAAATGGCCTGGAACAGACCGTGGTTGCGCATGGTCTTGTCGATGTAGAGGTAAGTGGCACTCGGCGCGTCGAAGCCGGTCAGTAGCTTATCGACCACGATGAGCAGGCGCATCTGGCCGGGCTCTTCGATAAAGCGGCGCTTGATCTCCTTCTCGAACTCCTCGACGCGGAGGACTGCCTGGTCCGCGGGCTCGTTGAAGTAGTCGGCGAGCATTTGCCGGTAAATGTCGTACTTACGCAGCTCCTCGTTGTCGCCTTCGCCAGCATCCTCCTTCGAGATCGCCGTCGCGTTCGGCACGTAGCTCGTAACGATGGCGACTTTGCCCTTGAAGCCGGACTGGACGAACAACTCATAGAACTTGCACGCTTGGTAGACGCTTTCGCCGACCAGCATGGCGTTACCACGACCAGAGATGAGACGCGGCTCCCGCTCGAAGTCCATGAGGACGTCCTGCACAATCATCTCGGCGCGCGACTTCGCCGAAACGACCTTCTGCATGCTTCCCCACCGCTTCTTGAGGCGAGCCCTGCTGAGGTCGGTGAGTCCCTTGGTCTTGAGGTCGAACCACTTGTCGATCTGTGGGGCGCCCTTGAGCTCCTGGTCAACGTTGCGCGCTTCGTAGCGCAAATCGAGCACGACGCCATCGCGCACGGCTTCGTCGAACTTGTAGGTGTGGATGAAGCTGCCGAAGGTCTCGATGCTGGTCGTCTTGTCTGCCTTGAGTAGCGGGGTGCCGGTGAAGCCGATGAACATCGCCTCGGGCAGCAGCTCCTTCATCGCGCGGTGCATCTTGCCGCTCTGCGTGCGGTGCGCTTCGTCAACAAACACGAACAGATTGCCCTGCGCACGGAAACCAGCCGGGATCTTGGCTTGCAGCTCACGGATGAACTCTCCGCCAGTCTCGTCGCACTCCTTGTCGTCGTCTCCCCCACGGAACTTGTGGACCAGTGAGCACATGAGCCACGGTGTGCTCTGGTTCAGTTTGGTGATCAAGTCAGAGCCCGACGTCGTGCGGTAGATCTTCTCCTTGACGCCGCCGAACACCTTCTCTATCTGCTCGTCCAGCTCGGTGCGATCGGTAATAATCAGCACCCGGGAATCGGCCTGATGCTCACGGATCCACTTCGCCAGCCAGACCATCGTCAGGCTCTTGCCTGATCCCTGCGTGTGCCAGATGATGCCGCCCTCACGGGAACGCACGCGCCCCTGAGCGGCTTTCACGCCGAAGAACTGGTTGTGGCGAGCGGCCTTCTTGATACCCGAGTCGAAGAGGATGAAGTCGTGGATCAGCTCGAGGAAGCGGCCTTTAGTCGCCATCTGCGTTAGGGCGCGATCGAGCGGGTTGGCGATGCCGGCCCCGATCAGGCTGTCGTCTGACTCCTTCCACTCCAGCCAGTACTTCTCCGGTGTCTCGATCACGCCATAGCGCAGGCCCTCGACGTCGTTACCAGCAAAAAGCAGCTGCACCGTCGTGAAGAACGGGCGCACGAAGTGCTGCTTCTGGTTACCGATGTTCTGGCGAATGCCTTCGCTGACGGTCACGTAGGAGCGCTTCAGCTCTATGACACCGAGGGCGATGCCGTTGACGTAGAGCACCAGGTCGGGACGCTTGGTGTGCTCGCCCTTGATGGTGACTTCCTCGGCCACGACGAAGTGATTCGCCGTCGGGTTGTTCCAGTCGATCAGCCAGACCGTCTCGTAGTTCTCTCCGACATCGCGCTTGACTTTCACGCCGTAGCGGAGCAGGTCGTAGACCTTGCGGTTGGCCTCATAGAGGGACTGACCCCCAGCCAAGGAAACGGCGGTCAGGAGTTGCTGAACAGCGCGTCCGCCCAGCACCTCGTCGATGCCACGGGCAAGGAGGTTCTGGCGCAGCAGTGCCTCGTCGACGTTGGAGCTATCGTAGTCCTCGCGGTTGCCGCCATAGTCGTAGCCAAGCTGGTCGACGAACAGCTTGACGACTCGGTTCTGCGCCTCGCGCTCCTTCTGCCCGACATCACTCATGACGCAGCCTCCACTTCGGCGGTGTCCACCCAGCGCGCGAGCACGCTCAGTGCAGCGAGGTATTCCAGCGCTTCGTGCTCGGCCAGCTCCTGATCTGGCTCATGGGTAAGGGGATTCCTGATGCTCGCAAAGATGCCCTCGGCGAACGATATCGCCGCGCGTGGTACCGACTGGTAGGTATGGCTGCCGTCGTCCTTCATGCAGCGGAATCGTGCCATGCCGGCCTTCGGCTCGTCCATCGAGAAGGCTTGTTTGAAGAGGTCCGTCTCGCTCACATCGCGGCGACCGAGCTTGTTCTGTTTCTCGGAATTCAGTTTCTTAATTGTGCATCCGACGGCTTCGCGAAAATGGCCCGACCGCCAAAGAGACGACGCGCCACTCCAGGTCCACGGGTGGAGCTCTGCAGCCGAGAGTTTGGGAGCATTCTCACCCAGGTTCTCGTCGATCTCTTGCTGCCGCATGAGCTGCTCGCGAGCATGGATCGCAGCCTCGCGGTGGCGACTCCAGCGGTTGTTTGCCAAGGAGTCCGGGACTTCAGAACGCCATCGCGGGATGACGCGGTCAAGGATTCGTTCGACTACCGGCGCTTGCTTGGTGACCTCCGCATCAGGAAATGCGGTGTAATCGGCCGTGGTGATGAACACCGCGCCGTCAGACGAGCTACTTCCGTTGCGCATCACCGTAATTTTGATGACCGTGTCTAGTTCCGCGATCGCCCACTCAGTGTTCATGAGGCAGCCTCCGCGGGCAAGCGCGTGCGGCCAGTGAATAGTTCCCGCATCATGCCAGTCTTGACGGCGCGAGCGGATTCGAGCCGCCGCTCGAGGGCAGCGAGCTCCGCGTCTGCATCTGCCAGGACAGCGACAATCGCTGCTTGCTCATCTGAGCTTGGCAGGTGCACACGGACCCTTCCAAGAGAGCCGCCGTTCGTCAGCGCTCGAGTCGTGTAGGACGCCGTCGCAACAACCTGCCGACGTACGGATGGCAGTTGGAACTGGTAGGCGAGAAATGTTGTATTGACGGGTGCGATTGGGCGGCCACGGAGGACAAATCCGCTGAAAACAGCATCCCGGACATCGTCGACGAGAACAGCGGTAGTTCCGATCTCGTCAACGCTCTCAGACGTTCGAGTGAAGAACATGTCACCCCGACGTGCCGAGAATCGAGATACCTCATCGCGGCTTAAGCTCACAAGTCCTTTGACCCGGTCAGCAGTGATCACGGGCGCTCGCATCACGTCCATGAAGTTGACGATCGGCGTTCCATGCCCGAAGAACTGGCTGGCCTTGTTCAGACCGTTCTTGAACTCCAACAGGTCAGACACGGGTCGTTCAATCCAGGCCTCGCTGTAGCCTGGGAGGCGGATCCGACCGGTGAGGATCTCCTCCATCATGGCCCTCTTGACGTCACGCTTCTTGGCAATCAGCAGTTCGAGCGCTCCACACTGCGATTCCGCGTCCGTGATCGCCTCACGCATCCGGATCTGCTCGTCCTTAGATGGAACCCACAGCTTCAAACGCTTCAGCCGAGGGGTGTCAAGTACTCCAGTTCCACTACCGGCAGAACTGACCAGCCCTCGAATAACGTCAGCGCGCGCTTGAAGTGAGTAGACCAGAAACTCCGGGTCTACCCCAGAAGACGGGATAAGCGCCTTCACATCCTGATTGAAGGCAAGTGGTCGAGTGGCAGTTCCGACGCGTACTTCGCGGTGAAGGGCCATACCGCGCACCAGGATAAGCGTCGCGCCTTCCGGCGCAAGCTTGCTGCCTGCAGCCACTCCGGCTCTCGTCAAGTGCTGGTCCGAGTCACTCAGCCGAGTCTGCTTCAGTGTGAACGCCGAGATCCATGGGATGTCACCGTTCCAATAGCTCTCGATGACTCGGGACGGTGTCCCACCAGATAGCCAGGTAGTGATCTTCCCAAGTTCTATTGTGTTCACGCCTTGACCCCCATGTCGACAAGGTGCTGGGCAACCTTAGCGCTGAGCACATCCATAGCGTCATCCAGTTCGTCCACAGTTGACTCGTAGCGGTCGGCAAGCACACGCAGACGGCCGATTAGCGCCTGCCCGAGTGCTGTGACCTCTGCGCCGATTCGACTGCGGATCGTCCCGCCCCACTTGTCATCGATGACCAGCGCCTGGATGTTCTCGGTCGTGAGTTTGCCGTAGTGCGCGAGCGCCTGCTCGTGGAGCTTTATAGTGGCGTCCTTGACGGCTTTCTTAGCGGCAGCCTCAGCGGCGAACAGCCTGATGACATGGTTGAGCGCCTCGATCTCATCGGCCTCGGCTTCCTCGGCCTTCGCGTCCTTGATGCGATCTTTAGCGATCTTGGCTGAGACTTTGCCCTCTTCGTCTGCCGCATCCCAGAGCAGGCCATCCTCAACGACGTGCTCCGCGAGATATTCGTCGATGACCTGCTCAGCAGCCTCATGCTCGACAACCAGGTCGTCGAGCTTCACCTTCTCCTCAGGGAAGAACCGAGCGATGACGTACTCCGGCGGGATAAGGTCCATGACCCAACGCTTGGCATTCGCGCCGGTCCCGAACACAAAGTGGGAGTCCTCGTACTTGGTCTTGTTGTTCTTGTCCTTCCAGGTGCGAGCGGCACGCGGCTTGGCAGCAACGTCCCAGCCTTCACCGACGATGAGAGCGACGTCGTCGTGCATTGAGGCGTTCCAGTAGCTCATGAGCTGCTCGTACACGGCGTACTCGTCGATGAGCGGTCGTACACGGAAGGCTTCCAGGAGAGCCTCGGACACGCCTTCGATCAGGTCGTTCGGTCGGGTCGTGCTGGTGATGTCGACCAGCAGCTTGCGGTGCGCAGCCCACCACTTGGCAACGGCGTCTGCCGTCTCCGCCGCGAAGGACTGGTACTCGCTCGAGCCAATAATGGTCGCCTGTATATCAGCCTTGTCGACGGCCAGCTGCGAGTAGCCGTCGCGCAGCGGCGTGAACAGTTCGCCGCGCAAACTCGGGAAGGCATCCCAATACGGCTGCAGTGCGTCGAGGTCACGGTTCGGGACCCCGCCCTGCATATGAGCGTGCAGGTCTTGGGTGTCCTCAGGCTCCGAGCTGTCGATGTAGCGCGGGATATTGAGGTTGTAGTCGTTCTTCGGGTCGGTGATCTCGCTCAGCGGCACGAAGCGCGAGAACCGCTCGATCTCCTTCTGGTTGACGAAGGCGTCGACGATCTTGTGCATGTCGCGCGGGCGAAGGCGGTTCTTGGAGCCGTCCTTCTCGAAGCCCTTGGAGGCGTCGATCATGAAGATGCCAGTTCGGCCTGCGGCGTCTTTCTTGTCGAGCACGATGAGACAGGCAGGGATACCGGTGCCGTAGAAGAGGTTGGCTGGCAGGCCGATGATCGCCTTGATCAGACCGCGCTTGATCAGCTCCTGGCGGATCTGCCCCTCAACGTTGCCCCGGAAGAGCACACCGTGCGGCAAGACGACAACGCCCTTGCCGGTGGACTTGAGCGACTTGACCATGTGGAGCAGGAACGCGTAGTCGCCGTTCTTGTCCGGCGGCGTGGCGAAGCCGTCGAAACGGCCGTAGTCATTCTCGACACCGTTCTTCCAGGTCTTCACGGAGAAGGGCGGATTGGCGACCAGGTAGTCGAACGTGGCCAGTCGGTCGTTCTGGCGGAATTTCGGGTCGGTCAGAGTGTTGCCCTGCACGATCTCGTGGGTCTCGTTTCCGTGCAAGATCATGTTCATGCGAGCCAAAGCCCACGTCGCGTTGTCGTTCTCCTGGCCGTAGATCGTCAGGCCGTTCGGGGCGGCGCCCGCCACCTTGATGAGCAGCGACCCAGAGCCGCACGTCGGGTCGTACACGGTGGTCGACTTCGGTGTGCCAGCCGGGATCTGGAGCAGCTGTGCCATGACCCGAGAGACTTCGGCAGGCGTATAGAACTGCCCCTTGCTCTTGCCCGACTGCGTGGCGAAGTGACGCATCAGGTACTCGTAGGCGTCGCCGAGAAGATCGTCGCCCTCAGCCTTCGAGCCCGAAAAATCCATGTCCTGGAAGATGCCGATCAGGTTCGACACCTTGTCCTGGAGATCCTTGCCAGAACCGAGCTTGGTCGGGTCGTCGAAGTCAGCGTTGTTGATGACGCCTTGGAGGTCGTTCGCCTCCGCAAGCTTGCGGATGGCAACGTTGACCTTCTCGCCGACGTCTGGCCGGCCCTTGAGGGTCGTCAGGTAGTCGAAGGAACCATCCTCCGGCACCTCAATGAGTGCGTACTGATCAGCCTTGGCCTTGTCTGACACGTACTTCACGAACAGCAGCGTCAGGACGTAGTCCTTGTACTGGCTCGCGTCCATGCTGCCACGCAGCTCGTCAGCACTGCTCCACAGGGAGCTGTACAGGTCTGACTTCTTCAGCGCCAACGCCACTACTCCAAGCCCTCGTGCGCGCCCACGTGGCGCTGCCTCCATCGTGCCGTTGTGGAGGTGACGCCAGCGGCACCTCCGAACGTTCCGACTCTATCGAGGACGACCGACGCTTGTGGGCGACCCGCGCGAAGGCGCGCCAACAACGTCTGCGGCTATCTGGCTGCCGGGCGGAGGACGGCCACTCGCCGTTGTTGACCGACCTGATCGATGCAGCGAGCGTTCGCGCGTGGTCGGCATGCTGCCGGAGTGAGCGGCTCTCGCCCTCTGTGGCTAACGCCACCACAAGATCGACAAATAGGGACGTTTCTGCACGAGTGAAGGTGCGGTCGAGCCGTGTGAGCGCTTGAGACAGCATGCCGACCGCTCCACGGGCACCGAGTCGCGCAAACGCGTGGCCGCGCCAACGGGAGACGTGGACAGAGTCGAGCGCGACATACGGACTCGCAGATGGTGTGCAATCGACCGGTAGCAGCTCTGCGGCTGTATCGAAGGCCCGGAAGGTGTCGTGCATCCGGTTATCAGCCGCGAGCGACTCGCCGTGTGCAGCGGCGAGCCAGGATCGGAGTTCGGGCTGGGTTGGAGTCGATCCACTCCCAGCGTTCGGCCGCGTCGAGGGTGCCGCTGACGATCGCGTGAATCTGCCGGACCGTCGACTGAGCCATCGGGCTGCACGCGTACAGTGGGCACTTCGCCTTCTGGCAGTCGTGCTCGGCGGGCTTCCGGTGTTCGACGTACGGCTCGCCGTCGCACCGCGCCCGGCAGCGGCGCAGATCCGAGTAGAAGGACTCCAGCATACGGGCCGAGATCTTGTTGACCGGTTGCTCGCCCAGCGTGGGAACGATCGTTCGATTGATGTAACCGCGGTAGGTGTTGCTGGTGCTCTCCTCGATCTCGTTCGTGCGCATCCACTCTTCGAGCGCGAACGAGAACTTCACCGACGACGTCCCGGTCTGGCTGCTTGTCGGCCTGAGCCAGGAGCTTCTTCAGGGCCTTGTCGGCGCGCTTGTGCGCAGCCTTGTCCGTGCCTTGGATGGTCTCGCGGAGGTAGACGCGCTTGCCGGTTACCGGATCGATGCCAGCGTAGACGATCACTCGGAGTGTCCGGGCGCGCTCTTCGCTGCGTCCCCGAGAACGGTCTTCCCTGGGTGCGTGCGTCATGGCTGCGAGGCTACTCGCACCCAAAACCGCACCCAGGAGAACACGCGCTCGCCAAAATAGGCCGTCTTGCCTGCTCAAGAGTGGGGCAGGTGGGACTTGAACCCACGGCTGACGGATTATGAGTCCGCTGCTCTGACCAACTGAGCTACTGCCCCCGAAGGCGTGATGAAACGCTCCGCTGGGTGATCGTAGCGAGGCTGGGCGGTGTGAAGCGCGTTGGGTTGTCCGCTCGACCGGGCGAAACCGGGCCGCTGGACGGGATTCCGGGGGCATGGCAGCAGAAAGGGCCGGCACCCGCAGGTGCCGGCCCGTGCTCGTGGCGGCGTCACATGAACGATGCGACGTTGAACGCGCCGGTCAGCTGGCCGATGACCACGATGCTGGCCAGCAGCGCGCTGATCCCGGCCACCGTCAGCAGCGACAGCATGACCAGGTACACCAGCGCCCTGATCGGCTTCGGCAGCTGTGCCACCGTGGCCAGATCGGGCAGCGCGAAGTGGTTTTCCTTGCCGATTCCTGGAGCGGACATCCCGACTTCCCCCGTCCTTGTCGTCCCCGTTCTTGCACCACTGCTCCGAGGACGGAGAGCAGTGGGAGTTTCGTTGGTCCTCACGCATCATGAATCGATTTGGTTCCTGCCACGTGGCCGGGACCACGGGCCGATCCAGATCGTTCATACCCGCTGTGACCTGCGGGAAAACCTCAGGGGAAAGCGGGGTGTCGCGTCGCTGCACGAATCAGATCGCAGAGTTCGGCACAATCGTTATCCGACTCTGATCGATCTGAGACTTCCTCACCCGAAAGGGTGGTCCCGGTTCTGTGATCACGGAAAAGGGGCACCGATTCGGCGCCCCTTCGCGATTCAGCAGGCCTTCGGCAGGCCGACCGATCTGATTTCCGGCCGGGGAGCGTCGATCCGGTAGCGATGCCCACATCTGCTCATGCGCCACGCACCTTGTTTCGACCTGCCCCGATCGGCCCTCGGACCGTGCTGCCAGCATAGCAGCAGCCGCGGACCGGACCGATTCAGGCTCCCCCTTCCGCGCGAGCCGGACGGGAACCGGTTTTTCCCGTCACCGCAGGACATTTCGCCTCGTCGGCGACGCTCAGCCGTCGTACGCGCCCGCCGCGATGTCCGCGAACAACGTCGGCCCGGCCGGCTCCCAGCCGAGCAGCTCGCGGGTGCGGGTGTTCGACGCCGCGGCGTCCACGCCGAAGAAACCGGCGATCCAGCCGAAGTGCTCCGCGGCGTCCTGCGGATCGATCGACGCGACCGGCAGGCCGAGGCGCTCGCCGAGGGCGGTGGCGATGTCCTTGGCGGGCAGCCCTTCCTCGGCGACCACGTGCAGCCGCTCTCCCGCGGGCGCACCGTCCAGCGCGAGCCGGACGAGCCGGGCGGCGTCCGAGCGGTGCACCGCGGCCCACCGGTTCGAGCCGTCGCCGACGTATCCGGCGACCCCGCGTTCCCGCGCGACCTTCACCAGCTGGGCGGTGAACCCGTGGTCGCCCGTCCCGTGCACGGTCGGCGCGAAGCGCAGCGCCCCCGCGCGGACGCCGCGGTCCGCGTAGGACAGCGCCAGGTTCTCGCTGCCCCCACGCGCCGAGTCGACGCCCTCGTGCGGCGAGGGGTCCAGCTCGGTGGGCAGCCCGCTCGCCGCCAAACCCGCCAGCCCGGCGGCGATCAGGAACGGCCGGTCCGTCCCGGTGAGCACGTCGAGCATCGCCCGGACCGCGACGTCCTCGGCGCGCGCGGCGCCCGCGAGATCGGTGAAGTCGTGCTTGAAGGCCAGGTGCACCACGGCGTCGGCCTTCGCGGCAGCGGCGGCGAGGCCTTCCGGGTCGTCGAGGTCGCCGCGGACCACTTCGGCTCCCGCGGCCGCGACGGCGGCGGCGGATCGGTCGGAGCGGGCCAGGCCGAGGACCTCGTGGTCGTTCGCGAGCAGTTCCGCGGTGACGGCGGTGCCGATCCAGCCGGAGGCACCGGTGACGAAGACGCGCATGGCGTGCTCCTCTTCCTTGATGTCAGTGACTGTCATCGACAGTAGCACGTGATGTCAGCCCCTGCCATCACTACACTCCTCGGACATGAGCCGCTGGGAACCGGGCGCACGGGACCGGATGACGCGCGCCGCCGTGGAGCTGTTCGCCGAACGCGGCTTCGAGCGGACCACCGCGGGCGACATCGCCGAACGCGCCGGCGTCACCGAACGCACCTTCTTCCGGCACTTCCCCGACAAGCGCGAAGTCCTCTTCGACGGGGAACAGGCGATGGAGCACGCCTTCCAGGAGGCGATCGCGGCCGCCCCGGCCGATGTGGCGCCGATCGACGTGGCGATCGCGGGCGCCCGGGCCGCGGCCGGGCTCCTCACCGACCGGCGCGAGCAGGCGGCGCGGCGCGCGCAGATCATCGCGCGGACCCCGAGCCTGCAGGAGCGCGAACTGCTCAAGCTCGCGGGCATGACCCGCGCCGCCACCGACTCGCTGCGCGAGCGGGGCACCGCCGACGACACCGCGGCACTCGCCGCCCACTGCGCCGTGACCGTCTTCCAGATCGCCTTCGCGCGCTGGATCGACGAGGACGCCCCCGACCTCATCGCCTGCGCCGAGGAGGCCGCGGCCGGGCTGCGCGGCCTGTTCTGATCCACCCTCCCCACTTCCGGACGGCCGCACCGGCCGCCCGGCGACGGACCCTGCCCGCCCCCACCGCTAGTTGTCATTGCGTATAGTTCAACTTGACAACTTGTAAAGTTAGGGCGGCCGGAGGTCCCCGTGTCCAGATTCCGCAGGTTCGCCCTGTTCGGCGGCATCGCGCTGGCGGTCGTCGTGCTGCTGTCGCTGGGGTTCCAGTTCGGGCTGCCCGGCTCCGCCGGTCCCCGCGACCGGCTCGGCACCTACTCCAGCGACCAGGGCCGGCTGATGTACCAGGTGCACCTGCCGCCGGACTACCGCGAGGACTCCCGCCCGCCGGTGGTGATGGCCGTGCACGGCTGCGCGATGACCGGCTTCGGGTGGAACTCGATGAAGGCCACCACCCGGTTCGACCAGCTCGCCGACGAGGCCGGGTTCATCGTGGTCTACCCGACCCAGAGCCCGTTCCAGAACAAGCTGAACTGCTGGAACTCCACCGATCCCGCCGACCAGCACCGCGGCCGCGGCGAGCCCGAACTGCTCGCCGGAATCGCCCGCGAGGTCGTGTCCGAGTACCACGCAGACCCCCGCCAGGTGCACGTGACGGGAGCGTCGTCGGGCGCGGGCGCCGCCGTGATCCTGGCCGCCACCTACCCCGACGTGTTCGCCACGGCCACCTCGGTCGCGGGCGGCGAGTACGGGCTGGACCAGGTCGACCCCGAGCACCCCGCCGAGGTGCCGCCGACCTACACCGCCGGGCAGGCCTACGCCCAGATGGGCCCGCGCGCCCGCCCGGTCCCGCTGCTGGTCTTCCAGGGCGATCAGGACGACGTGGTGCCACCGCTCGTGGCGGACCGGCTCGTCGAGCACTGGGCGCGAGTGATCGAACTGGCCACCGGCGGCGACGTCGACGCGAAACCCGAGTCGGTGGTCCGGCAGAATCCTCCGGGTCTGCACCCGTACACCCGCTCGACCTACGCGGCGGCGGGCGGCGGCCTCCCGGTGATCGAGTCGTACCTGACCTCCGGCATGGGGCACGCCTGGTCCGGACCGGCGGCCAGCGGGCTGTTCACCGACCGGGCCGGGCCGGACATGGCACGCCTGATCTGGGACTTCGCCGCCGCCCGGCCGATGAACGGAGGAACGCGATGAGCGCGACCCGAGGCGGGAAACCGGCATGACCGCCCCGCGCCGCACCCGGCTCTCCCGCGAGGCGCGGGCGGCCCAGCTGCTGGACACCGCCGAAGCGCTGTTCGCCGAACACGGCCTGGAACGCACCTCGGTGGAGGACGTCGCGCGCGCCGCAGGCGTGACCAGGCCGATGGTCTACTCGCACTTCGCGTCCAAGGAGGAGATCTTCCTGGCCTGCGTCCGACGGGCCCGCGCCGAGTTGGAAGCCCGCATCCGCGAACCCGAGATCATGATCGAGGCGGGGGCGGACGCGGCGGCCGTGATCGAACGCGCCGGTGCGCTGTTCTTCGAACTCCTGGAACGCGATCCGCAGCGGTGGAAGGTGCTGTTCCTGCGCGGTGGCGCGCTGTCCGAAGATCTCGCGGCGGACGTCGCCGCGCTGCGGCTGGGCACGGTGCGGCGGATCGCGGACATGATCGGCCACTTCGCGTCCTTCGACGAGGAGCGGGCGACCGCCTTCGCGCACGCGATCAGCGGCGTGGGCGAGCAGCTCGGCCGCTGGTGGTTCGCCCACCCCGAGATCCCCCGCGACCGGGTCGTGGCGCACTACCGGGACTTCATCACCGCAGGCCTCGGTCTGCCCTGAACTCGCACCGGGCGCGCCGACTCCGGCAGCACGGCGGCCGACCGCACCCCGGCTCCGCGCGGGAGGACGCGACCGAGCCGAGTTCCCGGGGATCACCCGGGCAGCCGCTCCCCGAGGAAGACCTGCTCGCGGGTGAAGTAGAACTCGCTGCGGGACATGTCGATGAAGCGCTGCTCGTCCGGCCGGATCAGGTCCCGGTAATCGGCCGAGGCCGTCAGCGCCGCCAGGTCCTCCGCCGAGTCGAACCACTGCCGCACCACCGCGTCCAGCGTCGACTCCGGGACGCCGGGTACCCCGAGCGGCCGCGGGTGCTCCACCACGTAGCGGCGCACGTACCGGACGGCGGCGGGCGTGGCGGCGACCAGCGGGGCGTGCCGCTCCCGGTGGTGCTCGACGAACTGCTCGTGGGAGAGCTCGGGCAGGCGGCGCAGCAGGCTCACGAGGATCACCACGAGATCCACCCTAGTTCGCCGACGGGCGGGGTCAACGCGCCTTCCGGGTGGTGCACCCCGCCACCCGGTGCACCGCACCCTGCTCCGTCCGCGCGCAGCCTCGACCTCGAAATTGCATATTTATGCGTCATGCCCTCGTCGGCCCAGGAGAGCCGGACATGGCCGTGCGCGCACTCCACGCACTGGGGAAGCCCTGCCCTTCGAGCCCGGGGAGACGGCCTGTTACGATGAATACATGTCGAAGGTCCTGAATAATCTTCCAGTGGGTGAGCGCGTCGGCATCGCCTTCTCCGGCGGGCTGGACACCTCGGTCGCGGTGGCGTGGATGCGCGAGCGCGGCGCCCTGCCGTACACCTACACCGCAGACATCGGCCAGTACGACGAGCCGGACCTGTCGGACGTGCCGGAGCGCGGCCGCGTCTACGGGGCCGAGCGCGCCCGGCTGATCGACTGCCGCGCCGCACTGGTCGAGGAGGGCTTCGCCGCACTGGCCTGCGGCGCCTTCCACATCCGCTCCGGCGGGCAGGCCTACTTCAACACCACGCCGCTGGGCCGCGCGGTGGTGGGCACGCTGCTGGTGCGCGCGATGCGCGAGGACGACGTGTCCATCTGGGGCGACGGCTCCACCTACAAGGGCAACGACATCGAGCGCTTCTACCGGTACGGCCTGCTGGCCAACCCGGACCTGCGCATCTACAAGCCGTGGCTGGACGAGGCCTTCGTCGGCGAGCTCGGCGGCCGGGACGAGATGTCCGCGTGGCTGGTCGAGCGGGAGCTGCCGTACCGCGACTCCGCGGAGAAGGCGTACTCCACCGACGCCAACATCTGGGGTGCCACCCACGAGGCGAAGAAGCTCGAATTCCTCGACACGCCCCTGGAGATCGTCGAGCCGATCATGGGCGTGCGGTTCTGGGACTCCGACGTGGAGATCCCCGCCGAGGACGTCACCGTCGAGTTCCGGCACGGCCGCCCGGTGCGGATCAACGGCAAGTCCTTCGACTCGGACGTGGACCTGGTGCACGAGGCCAACGCCATCGGCGGCAGGCACGGGCTCGGCATGTCCGACCAGATCGAGAACCGGATCATCGAGGCCAAGAGCCGCGGCGTGTACGAGGCGCCGGGCATGGCGCTGCTGCACATCACCTACGAGCGGCTGCTCAACGCGGTGCACAACGAGGACTCGGTGGCCATGTACCACACCGAGGGCCGCCGCCTCGGCAGGCTGCTCTACGAAGGCCGCTGGTTCGACCCGCAGGCGCTGATGCTGCGGGAGTCCATGCAGCGCTGGATCGGCTACCCGGTCACCGGCAGCGTCACGGTGCGGCTGCGCCGCGGCTGGGACCACACGGTGCTCAACACCGAGGGCCCGAACCTGAGCTACCACCCGGACAAGCTGTCCATGGAGCGCAGCAAGGACCAGGCGTTCGTGCCGAACGACCGCATCGGCCAGCTGTCCATGCGCAACCTGGACATCGCCGACTCGCGCAGCATGCTGGAGCTGTACGAGGGCGGCGGGCACGGCGCGCTCACCGCGTGGGGCGAGCTCGTCGGCGAGCTGGCGCCGGGCGGGGCCAGCGCGATCGCCGCGCGGGCCGACGGCGAGGACGGCGGCGTCGAGGCCGACGCGCTGGACCACGCGGCCATCGAGGTCGGCACGGACTGACCTGCACCGCTCACGAGGGCCGGTGCGACCTGGTGTCGCACCGGCCCTCCGCGTGCGTGCACCGGTTCTCCGCGCGGGCAGGACCTCATTCCGGCCACGGCGAGTTCTCGATCACCTCGACGAAGTCGCCGCGCGCGAAACCCGGCACGAAGTGGGCCAGCACATCGGCCTTGACGTTGCCGAAGGTCGTCTCCGGGCGGTGCCGGATGCCGTCGGTGAACGCGGCGAGGATGCCGTTCTTGAAGTCCGGGCGCGGGTGCGCGCCGACGACTTCGGCGCGCTGCCGCTCGTCCACCTCGTGGTAGCCGAGACCGAGCACGTCCAGCTCCACCCCGCGGGTGACCAGCGCGATCTCCGGCGCCATGTGCAGCGGGATCTCCGGGGTGGTGTGCAGCGCGATCGCCGTCCACACCCGGTCCGCCCGCTCCCCGTCGACGCCGTGCTCCGCGAGGAAGCGGCGGGCCTCGTCGGCGCCGTCGATCTCGAAGCGCTGGTCGTCGCGGCGGAACCGCTCGGTGAGCCCGAGGTCGTGGAACATCGCGCCGACGTAGAGCAGTTCCGGGTCGAACCTCAGCCCGTCCCGCCGCCCGCGCAGCGCGCCCCACAGGAACACCCGCCGCGAGTGGTCGTAGACCAGCGGCGTGGCCACGTCCCGCACCAGCTCGGTGGCCGACCGGGCCAGCGCGCTGTCCGGAATCTCCACGCCCGCGATGTTCTCGCCCATCGGTGCCGCCTCTCGTCTCGGTGCCCGGCCGGTCCAGGTTCGCCCGGCGGCTACCGTGGCGCCATGTCCGCACAGACCGGAACACCACGGATCCGGACATGACCCACCGCGTCGCGTTCCTGGTGTTCGACGGGATGACCCTGCTCGACTTCAGCGGACCGGCCGAGGTGCTGCACCAGGCGGGGCTGCTCGGCCACCGGTACGAGGTGGTGCTGGTCTCGGCGCGCGGCGGCCCGGTCCGCACCGCGAGCGGCCCCGAGCTGGGCCCGACCACCGCGGCCGTCGACGCCGGACCGGTGGACACCGCGGTGATCACCGGCGGGGAACGGCTCGTCGCGGACCCGGCGGACGACGAACTGCTGGCGGCGGCGCGCGTCCTCACCGCGGACGCACCGCGGGTGGCGTCGGTGTGCACCGGTGCGTTCCTGCTGGCCGAGCTGGGACTGCTCGACGGGCGCCGGGCCACCACCCACTGGCGGGACGCGGACGTGCTGGCGCGGCGGCACCCCGCGGTGCGCGTCGAACCGGACGCCATCCACGTGCGCGATGGGCGCTACGTCACCTCCGCGGGCATCAGCGCGGGCATCGACCTGGCGCTGGCGCTGGTGGAGGACGACCACGGGGTGGAGATCGCCCGGCACATCGCGCGGGAGATGGTCGTGTTCCTGCACCGGCCGGGCGGCCAGTCGCAGTACTCGACGGCGACCGCCCCGCCTCCGGCGCGGGCCGCGCAGCTGCGCGCGGTGCTCGACGCGGTGCTCGCCGACCCGGCGGGGGACCACCGCCCGGTGGTGATGGCGCGGGCCGCGGCGAGCAGCACCCGCCACCTGACCCGGTTGTTCCGCGCGGAGCTGGGGACGACGCCCGCGCGCTGGGTCGAACGGGTCCGGCTGGACCGGGCGCAGCGGCTGCTGCTGGACGGGCACACCGTCACCTCGGCGGCCCGGGGCAGCGGGCTGGGTTCGGACGAGGCGCTGCGCCGCGCGTTCACCCGGCACCTGGGCACCACGCCGACCGACTACCGCAGGCGCTTCGGTTCCACCCGCGGCTGATGATCAGGGCAGCACGACGGTCATGACCAGTTCGCAGGTCTCCTCGCCCGCGCCGCGGTAGCCGTGCGGGACGTCGCCGCCGAAGGTCGCGGTGCTCCCGGCCGGGACCTCGTGCTCGGCGCCGTCGACGACCAGCACGAGCAAGCCGGACAGCACGGTGACGGTCTCCACTACCCCCGCCTGGTGCGGGTGGCTGGGGTAGTCCTCGCCGGGTTCCAGCCGCCAGCGCCAGATCTCGGTGGGCGCGGGGCCGGGCGCGGTGAGCACGAGCCGGGCCTCGCCGCCCCGCTCCCCGGTCCACAGCGGTTCGACGGAGGCGGCGTCCACCACGCGCACGCTGCTCGACGCGGCGCCCTGGACCAGGTCGGACACCGGGACGCCGAGGGTGTCGGCGAGGCGCACCAGGGTGCCCAGGTTCGGGTTCCCCTGCGCGCGTTCCAGGCTCACCAGCGCGCCCTTGCTGACCTGCGCGCGGCGGCCGAGCTCCTCCAGGGACAGGCCGGCGCGGGTGCGGGCGGCCCGGACGTTCTGCGCGACCGTGCGCAACGCGGCGTCCGGTTCGGGCATCTCATCACCTCGGTCGTTTGATTGAACTCACAGGTCGTTTCATTGACGTCAACCGGCCTGTTCGCTGTACGGTGCGGTCGTTCCGCTGAACCGTAAGGGATGTGCTGTGCTCGCTCTCCTGCTGGCCCTCGGCAGCTCGCTCGCCTACGGGTGCGCCGACTTCCTCGGCGGCTTCGGCGCCCGCGGCGCCCACGTGCTGCGCACCGTGCTGATCGCCGCCCCGGCCAGCCTCGCCGTCGAACTCGCGCTGTGGCCGCTGCTCGGCGCCACGTTCAGCCCCGGCGCGCTCGGCTGGGGCGCCGCCTCGGGCGTCGTGTCCGCCGCCGCGTTCGCCCTGCTGTACCGGACGCTGGCGATCGGACCGATGAACGTGCTCTCGCCGATCACCGCGCTGGTCTCCGCCGGGCTGCCGGTCGCGGTGGGCCTGCTGCAGGGCGAACGCCTCGCGCTCGCGGGCGTCGCCGGTCTCGCGCTCGCGCTGGTCGCCGTGGTGCTGGTCAGCGCCGGGCCCGGCACGGCCCGCCCCTCCCGCGGAGCGCTGCTGCTCGCGTCCGGGGCGGGCACCGCGATCGCGCTGCAGCTCGTGTTCCTGCACCAGGCGCCCGCCGACAGCGGAGTGGCGCCGCTGATCGTGGGCCGCACCGCCTCCTCGGTGATCACGCTGACCGCGGCCGGGCTGCTGCACCGCAGGCTCGGACCCCAGCGCCCCGCCTTCGCCGTCTCCGCGGCCGCCGGCGCGCTCGACTCGGTGGCGAACCTGCTGTTCCTGCTCGCCGCGCGCAGCGGGAACCTCACCGTCGTCGCCGTGATCGTCGCGCTGTACCCGGCGAGCACGGTGCTGCTGGCCCGCGGCGTCCTCGCCGAACGCGTCCACCCCGGCCAGCTGCTCGGCCTGGGCACCGCGGCCGTCGCGGTCGGCCTCCTCGCCGCGACCTGACGCGGGCCGGCCGCGGCACGACCGGCCCGCCGACGGCTCAGCCCGCGGTGGTGCGCTCGATCCAGTCGCGGTGCGCGGTGAGGTCGGTGTAGATACCGGGTCCGCTGGCGCAGTTCGGGTCGGCGTCGCCGTCGCGGCTGGTCGCCCCGATCAGCTCCCACTGCCCCGGCCTGCCCTTCAGCTGCGGACCGCCGGAGTCGAGGATGCAGGCCTGCGCTCCCTCGGTGGGGCTGTCGGTGCACAGCTCGTTCGCCGGGTCGTAGTTCTCGCTGCACCGGTCGTCCGCGACGAGCTCGGTGTCCAGCTCCTGCAGCACGGTCGGCACGTCCGGGCATTCGCTGCCGTCCTCGCAGGTCATGCCCCAGCCGAGGATGCGGGTGGGGGTGCCCGCCGGACCGGCGTCGGCGGCCAGCCCGATCGGCTGCGCCCGCACCGGGTGGTCGAGCTTCAGCACGGCCACGTCGTCGTGGAACGGCTCGTAGGAGAAGTCGGGGTGCGCGATCACCTCGGTGACCTTCGCCGTCTCCCCCTTCGTGCGGTCGTGGTCGCCGATCTGCACCGAGAGCTGCTGCGGTTCGAGGTTCACCGTGCAGTGCCCGGCGGTGACGATCCAGTCGGGCTTGATCAGCGAGGCGCCGCAGTAGTGGTGCCCGTCCTTCTGCACGCTCACCATGAACGGGTAGTCCGCCGTGGCGTCGTGCCCGCCGATGATCGCCGAGGCCGCGGGGGTGAACGCCGCGGTCAGCGCGATCGCCCCCGCCGTGCCGAGCAGCGCCGCCTTGCCGGGCTTGACCATGTCTTCCTCCTGGGTGATCGGTGTCCGGTCACCTGCGAACCTAGGGATCGGCGGCGGCCGCGAGATCACCTCGGAGTCCACGACGAGGTCGTACTTTCGGGCAAGATCGCGCTGCCCGGAAGGTCTAGCCGCTCAGCGCACGCCGAACCCGGCGTCGACGGGCAGCGCGATGCCGGTGACGTAGCGGGCCTCGCCGGAGACGAGCCGGCACCAGCCGCACCGCGTGCGAGCGGCCCTGCCCGCGGGCCGCGCCGGTCACGACGGCGACCCGGCCGCGGAACTCGTCGGCACCCATCCGAGATCACTCCCGCACCGCTGCGCACCCGGCGGTGATCCACGGGATCAGCGCCGGCGTGCCGAGGTTGGTTCGGCGTGGCGCCGCTCATCGGGTGCACACCTTCGAGTGAAGGCAGCGGCATCGTCGATCACGCATCGCAGTGCGGATTCGCGGCCCAAGACGGAAAACGGATGAAGCCCCAGGCCTGTGACCTGGGGCTTCATCCGGGAAGCTCCTCCGACTGGACTCGAACCAGTAACCCTTCGGTTAACAGCCGAATGCTCTGCCAATTGAGCTACGGAGGAATATTCGATTTCCATCAGCTCTCTTTCGCGCTGACGGGAACTACTCTAGCGCATCGTCCCGAGCCCGTTCACACCCCCCTCCGTTCAAGAACATCGCAGGTCGAGCGCTCAGGGCCGGTGGGCGATGGCGAAGATCCGCCGGAACGGGAACCAGGTGGTGCCGTCGGGACGCGCGGGGTAGTCGGTGCGCAGCCGCTCGGCGAGCGCGGCGCGGAACCGCTGCCAGTCCGGTTCGGCCAGCGCGGCGCGCACCGGGCGCAGCGCCGTGCCGGTCACCCACTCCAGCACCGGGTCGGGTCCGCTGAGGCGGTGCGCGTAGCTGGTCTCCCAGGCGTCGACCTCGGCGCCGAGGTCGGCGAGCACGTCGGCGTACTCGGCGGGGGCGAGCACCGAATCGGTGCGCAGCAGCCCGTCGACGTCCAACCCCTGCTCGGCGAGCACCTCGCGGATGGCGCGGTAGGACGGGGACTCGAAGTTCCCGGGCACCTGGAAGGCGAACGAGGCGCCCGCGGGCAGCGCGGGCAGCCAGCCGCGCAGCAGCTCGACGTGCTCGGGCACCCATTGCAGCACCGCGTTGCACAGCACCACGTCGGTGTCCGACTCGGGCCGCCAGTCCCGCACGTCCTGGAGCCGGGCGTCGACGCCGTTGCCGCGCGCGGCCTCGACCATCTGCGGCGAGGAGTCGGTGGCCTCCACCGCGGCGCCGGGCCAGCGGTCGGTGAGCAGCCGGGTCAGGTTCCCGGCGCCGCAGCCGAGGTCGACGACGCGGCGGGCGGACCGCTGCGGCACGCGGGCCAGCAGGTCGTGCGCGGGGCGATCGCGCTGTTCGCTGAACGACAGGTACTTCTGCGGATCCCACACACCGGAAACAGTACGACCGTACTGTGAAGCTGTCCAGGGTCGCGCACCGCGGAGGCGGCAGGGCTCAGCGCGACGTCCGGTGCAGCCGCTCCGCCACCTCGGCCGCCACCGGGGCCAGCGAGCGCTCGTCGGTGCCCGGGTCGGCGCGCACCTGCAGCACCAGCCCGTTGCGGCCCGGCACCTTCCGCTGCACGAACCGCGCCCCGCCGCCGGGCAGCTCGCGGTGCTCGGTGCTGCGGATCGACTCGGTCACCCGGGTGTGCACGATCTCCGGCAGCGTCCCCGGTTCGGCGAGCCGCAGGCGCAGCGGGCGCAGGTCGCGCAGCAGCACCGCGTCTCCGGCCGCCCCGGACTCCACCGCCTCGACCACGATCAGCACGCCGTCCCGCCAGGTCGCCTTGCTCACCAGGTGCCAGCCCAGCAGCCGGCCCTCCGGCAACCACAACCCGAGGTGCGTGGCGACCAGCGGCCCGTCCGCTGCGCGCGCCACCGCCAGCACCCGCTCGTCGTCGCGGAGCGCACCGGCGAAGTCGGCGGGCACCTCGGCGGTACCGGACAACCGGGCGGCGAACCGGCGCAGCCAGGTCATCACAACGCGCCCGAAGCCTGGTGCAGCAACGACTGCCGGTACTGCTCCAGCGCCAGCATGTCGCCGAACAGCGAGTTGTACTCGTCCGGGTTCTCCGTCGGCGAGGTGCGCTGCACCCGCGACTTGATGTCCGCGATCTGGCGCCCCACCATGATCTCCTGCAGCCGGGCGATCACCCCCGCCACGTAGCGCGGGTCCTCCTCGGACTTCGTGTCCAGCGCCTCCACCGCCAGCAGCGTGAGCAGCCGCCGCGTCACCTCGTCCTGGCACTCGCGGCCCACCGCGTCCACCAGCCCCGCCCCGGACAGGCCGGACATGGTGCCGCCCGCGGCCACGATCGCCTGGTGCAGTTCGGCGTAGACCGGTTCGGTGAACGCCTCCTCCGGCAACGAGTCGTAGACCGGGCCGGACAGCGCGGGCACCTGCAACGCCAGCTTCAACGTCTCCCGCTGGCACCAGCGCGGATCGTCCCGGCGCGGCCGCGGCGGCAGCTCCACGTCCATGCCCAGCGAACCCTGGTCGGGATTGCGCTGCACGCGGCGGCGCTGCGGTTTCGCCGGTGCGCCCGCGGACTCGCGGACCCGGCGCACGATCTGGTTCTCGTCGTTCCAGCCGACCCAGCCGGACAGCTGCACCGCGTAGCCGTCGCGGCGCTCCACGTCCTTGATCTGCGCCACGAGCGGGACGGTGCGCTTGAGCGCCTCCACCCGGCCGTCCACCGAATCCAGGTCGTACTCGGTGAGCAGGCTGCGGATCGCGAACTCGAACAGCGGTTTGCGCCGCGCCACCAGGTCCCGCACCGCGGTGTCCCCGGAGGCCTGGCGCAGCTCGCACGGGTCCATGCCGTCCGGGGTGATCGCCACGTAGGTCTGGGTCGCGAACTGCTGCTCGCCGTCGAACGCCTTCAGCGCCGCCTTCTGCCCGGCCGCGTCCCCGTCGAAGGTGAAGATGACCTCGCCGCGGAACGCGTTGTCGTCCATCATCAGCCGCCGCAGCACCGAGATGTGGTCGTCACCGAACGCCGTCCCGCAGGACGCGATCGCCGTCGGCACGCCCGCCAGGTGCATCGCCATCACGTCGGTGTAGCCCTCGACGACCACCGCTTGGTGCCGCTTCGCGATCTCCCGCTTGGCCAGGTCGATGCCGAACAGCACCTGCGACTTGTTGAAGATCGGGGTGGCCGAGGTGTTGACGTACTTCGCCTCGATCGGGTCGTCGTCGTGGATGCGGCGCGCGCCGAAACCGACCACGTCGCCGGCCAGGTCCTTCAACGGCCACAGCAGCCTGCGGTGGAACCGGTCCAGCGGGCCGCGCCTGCCCTCCTTCGACAGGCCGCACTTGTACAGCTCGTCGAGCTCGAAGCCCTTGCCCAGCAGGTGCTTGGTCAGCTTGTCCCAGCCGGACGGGGCGAAACCGCAGCCGAAGCGGATCGCGGCGGCCTCGTCGAAACCGCGCTCGGCGAGGTACTCGCGGCCCGGCAGCGCCTCCGCCGAGCGCAGGTGCTCGGCGTAGAACTCGGCGGCGAGGCGGTGCGCCTCCACCATCCGCGCGCGGGTGCCGCGGTCCCGCTTCGGGCCCGGCGTCCCGCCCTCGTAGGTGAGCTGCAGCCCGGCCCGGTCGGCCAGCCGCTCCACGGATTCGACGAAACCCAGGTGCTCGGACTTCATGAGGAAGGCGATGACGTCGCCGCCCTCACCGCAGCCGAAGCAGTGGAAGGTGCCGTGGCTCGGGCGCACGTTGAACGACGGGGTCTTCTCGTCGTGGAACGGGCACAAGCCCTTCAGAGCACCGCCGCCGGCGTTGCGCAGCGCCACGTATTCGCCGACGACCTCGTCGATCCGGATGCGGTCACGTACCTCGGCGACATCGCTATCTCGGATCCTTCCAGCCACCCGGCCAGTCTAGGCGTCGCGCACGACACACCGACGGGTGTCCCCGCAGGGAGCACAATCGGCGCATGACCAACGCCGGTCCGGAACTCGCCGCCGAGTTCGACGCCCACCGAGCGCGGCTGGTCGCGCTCGCCTACCGGCTCACCGGCGGGCTCGCCGACGCCGAGGACGCGGTGCAGGAGGCCTGGCTGCGGCTGGCCCGCGAGCCCGGTGAGATCCGCGACCTCGGCGCCTGGCTGAGCACCGTCGTCGGCAGGCTCTGCCTGGACAAGGTGCGGTCCGCCGCGCACCGGCGGGAGCGGTACGTCGGGCCGTGGCTGCCCGAACCGGTGGTGAGCCCGCTGGGCGCGCCCGATCCGCAGGACGTGGTGGCGGGCCGTGAGGAACTGCGGATGGCCGCGCTGCGGTTGCTGCACGACCTGCCCGCCGAGCAGCGGTTCGCGTTCGTGCTGCACGACGGCTTCCAGGTGCCGTTCGGCGAGATCGCCGACCTGCTGGGCTGCCCGGCCGCCACCGCCCGCCAGTACGCGTCCCGGGCGCGCCGGTCCCTCGCCGACGGCACCCCGCCGCCCGCGCCGCTACCCCGCCAGCAGGAGGTCGTCGAGCGGTTCATGGCCGCGGTGACCAGCGGCGACGTGGCGGAGCTGACCCGGCTGCTGCACCCGCGGGCCGCGCTCTACGGCGACGGCGGCGGCGAGGCGGCCACCGCGCGGCGGCCCGTCGTGGGCGCGGACAAGATCTCCCGGTTCCTGCTGGGCCTGGTCGCCAAGTACGGCATCGCGTCGCTGGCCGGGTCGTTCCCGGTGCTGGTCAACGGTGATCTCGGCGTGTTCGTGCCGGGTGATCCGGCCGATCCGACCGGGCGCACCTCGGCGCGGCGGGTGCTGGTGTTCACCGTGGACGGCGACCGGATCGCGGAGCTGCACGACCTGGTGAGCCCGGCCAAGCTCGCGCACCTCGACCCGGCCGCGTTCGGTTCGTGACGAAAGCCGCGCCCGCCGAACGGGGACGCGGCCGTCGAACGGGGACGCGGCCGCCCGACGAGGGGCGCGGCCCGCGCGTCACGGCATCGGCACCCGGCACGCCTCGCCGGAGGTGAAGCCCTGCGCGGTGAGGTCGAGCGCGTGGTTGAGCCGGGTGCGCTGGTTCTCCAGCGCGATCAGGTAGGTCAGCTCCAGCAGGCCGCGGTGGCCGAGCCTGCGGTCCAGCTCCGCGACCTGCGCGTCGGTCACCCGCACCGGCAGCTCGGTCATCGCGTCCGCGTACTCGATGACCAGCCCGTCCAGTTCGGAGAACCGCGGCGAGGTGCGGTACTCGTCGATCTCCCGCAGCCGCGCCACGTCCAGGCCTGCGTTCCGCTGCAGCATCGTGCCGAAGTCCACGCACCACGAGCAGCCGATCCGGGTCGCGGTCCGGAACACGGCCAGCTCCCGCAGGCTCGCGGGCAGCGCTCGGGCCGCGCGGTCCACCGCCAGTTCCGCGGCGCAGGACGCCAGCAGCAGTCCCCGGTGGTGCGCGAGGACCGCCATCGGGTCCGGCACCGCCCCGAAACGGCGGCGGGCGTAGCGGTAGGCGAGCTTCGTCAGCAGGCCGGCCCGCCGAGCGGGCAGGCGTTCGATCCGCGGCATGGTCACTCCCGGAGGTTCGCGGCCCGCCGGATGCGGGCGGCTCACCACCGGGACGGGGGACCGTCCCCGAACGTGACAGGTGGGCGGCCCGTCCGCGCCGGGCGAACGGACCGGTCCACCTCGGATCAGGACGGGTCGGTGACGCGGGCCAGGAAGTAGACGGCGCCGGATTCGCGGTGGCGCACCAGGAACAGGAACGGGCGGTCCACCCGCACCCGGATCGGGTCCGGCTCGCGGACGATCGCGGTCAGCCGCATCATCGCCGCGGTCGCCGCCGCGCCCTCCAGGCCGGATTCGTCCACGCGCAGCACCGCCTGGTGCACGATCGCGGAGATCTTCAGCGGCGCCTCGGTGAGCGCGCTGAAGTCCGCACCCGGGGTGAACGCGGTCCGCACCCCGAGCGCGCCGAGCGGTTCGGTGAGCTCCGCTTCCGCGGTGACGTCGAAGCGCGGCAGGAACAGCTCCACCCGCCGGTCGCGGCGCGCCGCCAGCAGCGCGTCCAGCTCCGCCGCGCCCAACGCCGGTTCCGCGGTGGTGAGGTCCTCGTCGGGCAGCAGCACCACGGCCTCCGCACCGCCCGCCGCGGGCAGCGTGATCGCCTGCCAGCCGCCCACCGCGGCGTGGCCGAGGCTGCGGGTGGTGGTCATCGTCGGCACCGACCGCTGCCCGCCGGGGGCGTGGAACGGCTGCTCGGCGGTCCGCTTCGCGTCGAAGGCCTCCCGCCAGGACACCTTCAGGTACAGCGCGTTGACCAGGGCGGCGACCGTGTCCGGGTCGACGGTGCCCGGGTCGAGCAGTTCCGGGATGAGATCGCGGGTCGTCTCCGCCACGTCGGCGTTGATCAGCCGCCGGGCGCCGTCCGGGTCCGCGCGGAACGGGGCGGTGCGCACGGCGCTGCCGGGCCACTGCTCCAGGGTGCGCAGGAACTCCTCGCGCACCGGCAGACCGTCGTGCGCCCACAGCGTGTTCGCCACCGCCAGCACCGGTGGCTCGGCGGAACCGGTCGCGGGCAGTTCCGCGGCCGGGCTCAGGGCCGCTCGCACGGCCGCCGGATCGGTGGCGCGCAGCGCGCTGAGGAGTTCGTCCCGGGTGTCGCCCGCCGCGGCCGCGGCGGCCAGGCCCAGCGCGCTGGCCACCGAGTACGGCGACCAGGTGAACGATCGGTCCGCGGCGGGGGCGAGCCGGTGGTGCAGGGCCAGGCTGAAGTCGAGGTGCTCGGTCACGGCCGGGTGGACTCCGTTCGGCGCGGCGGCGGTTCCGGGAAGATCTCCCCCGCCGAGTCTGCCACTCCGATCGCGGTCCGGGCCGTTCCTGGCGACTTTCAGCTGACCGATTCCTCGATGTCCGACAGGCCCATCAGGCGCAGTTCCTGCGCGATGTACTCGGCGGCGCGGCGGGCTTCGGGGTCGCGCCAGCGCAGGTCGTTCACCCAGTCCGCGAGGTTGTCGGTGTTCACGTACGGCTCGCCGTCGACGACGAGCTTCTGGATGTAGTGCCGGTTCGGCATCGAGGCTCTCCCTGCGGCGCGGGGACGGGTCGGGGTTCGCGCCACCTGCACAGCAGTCGGCCGTTCGGGTCGGGGGTCCCGAACGGCCGACACTCTGCGTGAACACTATGCCGGACAACCGGGGGTATCCACCCCCCGATCGGACCTATTTCACAGAGTCTTAGTACCCCTGAGTACATGGCGTGCATGCCAGGCCACCGCCTGCGCATCCGTCAGCGAAGCGACCTGGTCCAGCACCACCCGCAGCCGCTGCGCGTCGTCCGCCGCCGCCGACCACACCGGGGCCAACGCCGGGTCCAGCGACTCCGGAGCCCGCGCCGCCAGCGCCGCCACCAAGTCCGCCAGCAGCTCCCGCTGCCGCTCCTGCTCGCGCAACCGGCGCGGATCGCTGAGCACGAAGTGCACCGCCACCGCCTTGAGCACCGCCACCTCGGCCGCCACCTCGCGCGGCACCACCACGTCCGCCGCGTACCGGGTCAACGGCCCCGCGCCGAACGCCTCCACCGTGCCGGTCACCGCCGCCGAGGTGAACCGGCCGACCAGCTCGCTGGTCAACCGCTTCAACGCCACCTGCGCCGACAGGGTCCCGTCGTAGTCCGCCACCGCCGCCACCGCGGGCAGCACCGCCAGCCCGCCCGCCGCCGCGTCCAGCTCACCCGCGTCGCCGTCCGCCCAGAAGTGCTTCGCGGCCAGCCGCACGATCTCCGCACGCTCCTCCGGCCGGGACAGCTCGTGCAGCGAGATGCGGCCCGAGTGCACCCCGTCCTCCACGTCGTGCACCGAATAGGCCACGTCGTCGGCCCAGTCCATGACCTGCGCCTCCAGGCAGCGGCGCTCCCCCACCGCGCCTTGGCGCATCCAGCCGAACACCGCGAGATCGTCCGAGTAGGCGCCGAACTTCACCTGCCCCGGCCGCCGCGGCCACGGGTACTTCGTCGCCGCGTCCAGGCAGGCGCGGGTCAGGTTCAGGCCGCTGCCCTCGCCCGGCTCCCCCGGCAGCTTCGGCTCCAGCCTGGTCAGGATCCGCAAGGTCTGGGCGTTGCCCTCGAACCCGCCGCACGCGTCGGCGAGCTCGTCCAACGCCTGCTCACCGTTGTGCCCGAACGGCGGATGGCCGATGTCGTGCGCCAGCCCCGCCGTGTCCACCAGGTCCGGGTCCGCGCCCAATGTGACCGCGATGCCGCGGCCGATCTGCGCGACCTCCAGCGAATGCGTCAACCGGGTGCGCGGCACGTCACCCTCTTCCGGGCCCATCACCTGCGTCTTGCCCGCCAGCCTGCGCAGCGCCGCCGAGTGCAGCACCCGCGCGCGGTCCCGGGCGAACGGGCTGCGCGCCTCCCGGTACGCGCCCGGGAAGGCCGCCTTCGGCGCCTCGGGGGACGACCGGGCCAGGTCGTGCTCGTCGTAGCCGGGGCACAAGTCGCTCACCGCGCCAGCCTACGGCCTCATCCCGCCCGGCCAGCGCGAACGCGGCGGCAACGGGCGGTGAACCGCGGATCAGCCCAAGCGGTCGCTGAGGACCTCGGCCGGGGCGTGCGTCAGCCGGTAGTACAGCAGGCCGCCGGTCTCCCGGAAGATGTAGTGGAACTGCGTCGCCCGCGTCTGCACCATCGGCCCGGACCGGGTCGGCGACGCCCACGCATCCAGCCCGAAATCACCGGCCATCGTGCGGGCGCGCATCGAGTGCCACGGGTCGCTGACGATCAACGCCGAGCTCCAGCCCCGCTCCCGCGCCAGGGTCGCGACCGCCTTCATGCTGCCGAGGGTGTCCGCCCCGGTCTCCACGTCGGTGATCTTGTTCTCGGGCACGCCCTGCTTGGCCAGCCAGAGCCTGCCCGTCTCCGCCTCCGTGTACTCGTCGCCGACCTGGCTGCCGCCGACGGTCACCACGTGCTCGGTCAGGCCCTCGTTGTAGAGCTCCAAGGCCTGCTCCAGCCGCGCGCGCAGCACCGGGGTGGGCTTGCCGTGGTACTGGGCGGCGCCCAGCACCACGATCATGTCCACCGGGCGGCGGTCGTCGCTGCGCGCCACCTGCCACACGCGGAAACCGGTACCGCCCAACAGCAGCAGCACCATCAGCACCGCACCGAGCGCGGTGCGGCGCAGCACCCTGCCGGTGCGGGAACCTCGGGGGGCGGTACCGGTCTCAGACATGGGCTCGTTCCAGTAGAGGCCGCTCAGCAGCCGATGAGGCGGACGGCGAGGTACTCCTCCAGCTTGTCCATCGCCACCCGCTCCTGGGACATGGTGTCGCGCTCGCGAACGGTCACCGCGTGGTCGGACAGCGAGTCGAAGTCCACCGTCACGCAGAACGGGGTGCCGATCTCGTCGTGCCTGCGGTAGCGGCGGCCGATCGCACCGGCGTCGTCGAACTCGATGTTCCAGTTCCGGCGCAGCTGCGCGGCCAGGTCCTTGGCCTTCGGGGACAGCTCGGCGTTGCGGGACAGCGGCAGCACCGCGGCCTTCACCGGCGCCAGCCTGCGGTCCAGCTTCAGCACGGTGCGCTTGTCCACGCCGCCCTTGGCATTCGGCGCCTCGTCCTCGTGGTAGGCGTCGACCAGGAAGGCCATCATCGGACGCCCCACGCCCGCCGCCGGCTCGATCACGTAGGGACGGTAGCGGGAGTTGCTGGCCTGGTCGAAGTACGACAGGTCCACGCCCGAGTGGTTCGAGTGCGTGGTGAGGTCGAAGTCGGTGCGGTTGGCGACGCCCTCCAGCTCACCCCACTCGCTGCCCGCGAAGCGGAAGCGGTACTCGATGTCGACGGTGCGCTTCGAGTAGTGCGACAGCTTGTCCTTCGGGTGCTCGTAGAGCCGCAGGTTGTCCCGGTCCACGCCGAGGTCCACGTACCAGTCGGTGCGCGCGTCGATCCAGTACTGGTGCCACTCCTCGTCCTCGCCCGGCTCGACGAAGAACTCCATCTCCATCTGCTCGAACTCGCGGGTGCGGAACACGAAGTTGCCGGGCGTGATCTCGTTGCGGAACGACTTGCCGATCTGGCCGATGCCGAACGGCGGCTTCTTGCGCGCGGTCGTCATCACGTTCGCGAAGTTCACGAAGATGCCCTGCGCGGTCTCGGGGCGCAGGTAGTGCATGCCCTCGTCGCTCTCGACCGGGCCGAGGAACGTCTTGAGCATCATGTTGAACTCGCGCGGCTCGGTGAACTGGCCGCGGTTGCCGCAGTTCGGGCAGGGGATCTGGGACAGGTCGCCCTCGGCGATCTCCTTGCCGGTGCGCTCGGCGAACTCCTCGACCAGGTGGTCGCCGCGGAACCGGTGGTGGCACGAGGTGCACTCGACCAGCGGGTCGTGGAAGGCACCGACGTGACCGGAGGCGACCCACACGTCGCGCGGCAGGATCACCGAGGAGTCGAGGCCGACGACGTCGTCGCGGCCCTGCACCATGGACTTCCACCACTGGCGCTTGATGTTGTCCTTGAGCTCGACGCCGAGCGGCCCGTAGTCCCACGCCGACTTCGTACCGCCGTAGATCTCCCCGGACGGGAAGACGAAGCCACGGCGCTTGCACAGGTTGACGATCGTGTCGATCTGATCGGCGGGCACGGTCACTCCGGAATCTCAGGTCGAGGGGCTCGACGATTGCTTCGGGCCGAGGTCGACCGCGCGGGTCGGGGGCTCGGCGGGGGCTTCAGCTGCGATCGGGGCCCGGCGCTGCACCGGTCCCCGCCACCGCTTCCGGTCGGGGGCTCCGGGGCCTGCACCTCCCGGGGTCGGTGAGGTCCTCCCGGCATCGGAGTCCGGCTTCCGACGATCTCCGATGCTGCGCAGGCCGCACCTGACGCACGCGTCCCGTTCCTGGGGTTTCCCAGCGTACCGATGAGGTCGCCCGCACCGGCGGCCCCACCCGGATCGCGCCCCACCCGGTCACCCGTCCGGTGTGGCCGGTGGGTGCTGCGCTGGCATGATCGCGCCGGGTCCGGGCCGCTCCCGCGAGGTGCCTCCCCGTTTCGCCCGCCCCGTAGGATGGCGTGGTGGAGGGCACCGCCGCGTCCACGCGGCGCTCGGGCCCTCCGCAGCAGCACCGTCGACCGCGCGCCGGTTCGGCGGGCCCGCCAGGCACGCCGGAAAGGACACCATGCCCGCCGTCAGTCCCGATCCCCTCGCCGGATCGACCGGCTCCGATCCGGTCGAGGTCGCGCCGGTGGCCGGGACGGCGAGCGGCCACCCGGATCGCGCCGAAGAGCACGTGCACTCGCCGGAGCGCGCGGCGCCGGGCCCGGTTCCGGTCCACGACCAGCAGACCCTCGTCGAGGCGGGTGAGCTGCTGCGGGCGCTGGCCGCGCCGGTGCGCATCGCGATCGTGCTGCAGCTGCGCACGGCCGAGCGGTGCGTGCACGAGCTGGTGGAGGCGCTCGGCGTCACCCAGCCGCTGATCAGCCAGCACCTGCGGGTGCTGAAGTCCGCCGGCGTCGTGCACGGGGAGCGGCACGGGCGCGAGGTGGTGTACCGCCTCGTCGACGAGCACCTGGCGCACATCGTCGTGGACGCCGCCACGCACGCGGAGGAGATCTCCGGGACCCGTCCGCGCGGGCGGGGTGCACGGCCGGCACCCGAGAACGAGGAAACGGAGACAGCGTGACCACCGGTGAGCGCTCCGCGGCCGGCGTGCCGGGCCTGCGGGCTACCAAGCAACGGGCGGCGGTGTCCCGCCTGCTCAGCGAGGTCGACGACTTCCGGTCGGCGCAGGACCTGCACGAGCAGCTGCGCCGCCGTGGCGAGGGCATCGGCCTGACCACCGTCTACCGCACCCTGCAGACCCTCGCCGATGCGGGCGAGATCGACGTGCTGCGCACCGATTCGGGCGAGGCGATCTACCGGCGCTGCTCCGCCGAGCACCACCACCACCTGGTGTGCAGGCACTGCGGCCGGACCGTGGAGGTCGCGGACCCGCCGGTGGAGGCGTGGGCGGAGCGGATCGCGAGCGAGCACGGCTTCTCCAACGTGGGTCACACCGTGGAGATCATCGGCGTGTGCCCGGAGTGCGCCGCCGCCGAGTGACCTCCGGTCAGTACTCGTAGGGATCGTCGGGAGCCGGGGTGCCGTGCACCTCGGTGATGTCGAACGTCGGGACCTGGCCGTTGGCCTCGGTCGCGCTGCCCGCCCGCAGCGTGCCGGTCACCTCGATCCAGGTGTCCTGCGGCGTGGTCGCGAGCGCGTCCGCGGCGGGACCGGCCAGGTCGATCAGCACCGGGGACGCGTCGGCCGCGCAGCAGCTGATCCGCATCCGCGCGAGCTGGGTCCGCGCCGGCCCGTCCTCCGGGTGCACCACGAAACCGCGCAGCCGCACGGCCCGCTGCTCCAGCGCGCCGCTGCCGTCCCACACCACCCGGGTGATGAACTCCGAGACGGTCAGTTGCGGTGCCGGTCCCGGTGGCAGCTCCTCGAACAGGGCGCTCGCGCCGGTGGGCCGTTCCGGGGCCGCGGTCTGCTGGCCGCGGCCGATGGAGTCGGCGCCCAGGGCCGGCGGGGCCACCAGGAAGATCGCGAACACCGGGAGCAGCAGCATCCACGGGCTCCGGCCGCGGTGCTCGTGTCCGGCGTGCTCGTGCGGTTCGGGCGGGACGGCGAACGGGTCGTCCGCCCGTGCTCTGGCCCGCGCCGCCCGGATGTCGCCCACGATGGCGACCGCGGCCAGCACGACCATCACCACCCCGGTGCCGAGCAGCCACGGGAACAGCGCCGGTTTGACGTAGCGCAGGTAGGTCCCGGTCAGGGCGATCTTGAGCAGGGCGCCGCCGAGCAGCACCAGCAGCAGGTTCTGCGTTTCGCGCCGCATCACGCGCCTCCCAGGAGCAGCAGGCCGACCAGCACCGCGGCGGCGATGGCGACCACGAACGTCAGCGGTGCGAACCGGAGGGCGAAGGACCGCCCGAAGGTGCCCGCTTGCAGAGCGATGAGCTTGATGTCCACCGCGGGACCGACGACCAGGAACACCAGCTTCGGGATCAGCGGCATCCCGGCCATCGCGGCGGCCACGAACGCGTCGGCCTCGCTGCACAGCGCCAGCACCACCGCGAGCACCGCCATGACCAGCACGCCGAGCACCAGCTGCACGCCCAGCGAACTCATCCACTCCGCGGGGACCAGCACGTTGAACACCGCGGAGGTGAGCCCGCCGAGCACCAGGAACCCGCCCGCTTCGACCAGGTCGTGCCGGGCCGTCTCGGCGAACAGCGCCCACCGGCCCGCGCCACCCGGTGCGCGCTGCTCGGCCCGCCGCAGCGCGCGGTCGGCGATCCACTCGGCCTTGCCGACGCGCAGCCACAGCCAGCCCATCGCGCAGGCGGTCAGCAGCGAACCGAGGAACCGGGCGAGCACCATCATCGGTTCGCCGGGGAACGCGACCGCGGTCGAGACCAGCACGATCGGGTTCACCGCCGGTGCGGCGAGCAGGAACGCCAGCGCCGCGGCGGGGGCGATGCCCTGCTGCATCAACCGGCGGGCCACCGGCACCGAGGCGCACTCGCACCCGGGCAGCGCGACCCCGGCCAGCCCGGCGACCGGCACGGCGGCGCCGGGGTGCCTGGGCAGCATCCGGCGCAGCGCGCTCGGTGGCACGAACGCGGCGATCGCCCCGCTGATCAGCACGCCGAGCACCAGGAACGGCAGCGCCTGCACGCACACCGCGACGAAGACGGTCGATCCGGTCCGCAGTCCCGGCGCGTCCAGCAGCGCGCTGAGCTGCGACTGGAACAGCAGCGCGAGCAGCAGCAGCGCGCACAGCACTTCCATCGAGGTGACCCGGCGGCGCCGCACCGGATCACCGCTCGAACGACCGGGATCGCTGCCCGGGCGGAGGGTCGTGGTCACCGGCTCATCGTGCCAGCCGCGCCGGGCGATCGATCGCACCTGGCTCGGTCCCGGGACCATCGCGTCCCACTCAAGTGGGTTCCGGATCACCCGGTCCGGTCGGTGGATCGGCGACGCCGCGTGATCTCGGCGGCCCGGTTTCACCCCCGGGAACCCGACCTCGGCCGTATCCGGCGGCGGCCGGCCCGCGCGAGGCCGACTCGCCGCCCGCGTGTCGGACACACCCTCCCCGCGCAGCACGAAGCCCCACCCGGAACCGGCGAAGTTCCAGGTGGGGCGTTCGCGACGAGCCGCAGAGCCCCCTCGGACCGGGCTCGGCGGCGGAAGATCAGTCGGCGGCCGGGGTGTCCTCTTCGACCTCGGTGAGCAGCTCACCGCGCAGCTGCGACGCGGTGGACACGACCAGCATCAGCAGCGTGCCCAGCGGCTGCTGCTCCATGCCCTCGGCGGGGAACGCGTACCGCAGCGTCACGTCCATGCCGCGCTCGGTGCGGACCACGCCGAGCGTGCCGAACAGGCCCTGCCCCGCGCGTTCCGCGGCCGACTGCGCCAGCTTCTCGTCCAGCGGCAGGTCCCACGCCACGACGCAGGTCAGGCTCAGCACGGTCAGGCCCTCGGCGAGCTGCATCGCCTGCACCGCGCACGGCACGTCGCCGTGCCGCAGGGTCAACGCGCCGTCGTCGTCGACGTTCACCTCGTGGTAGGTCTCCAGCGCCTCTTTCGCCGCGGTCAACAATTCCGCGGTAGTGGCGGCCTCCTGGGTCATGAGATGCCCTCCTGGGCGGTTTCAGTGGTGCTCTCGTCCTGCGCGGCACGATCGACGGCGCCGCCGAAGCGCCGGTCGCGGCGTGCGTACTGCTCGCACGCGCGCCACAGGTGGCGACGATCCACGTCGGGGAACAGGGTGTCTTGGAACACCAATTCGGCGTATGCGGACTGCCAGAGCAGGAAGTTGGAAGTGCGTTGCTCCCCGGACGGCCGGATGAACAGGTCGACGTCGGGCATCTCCGATTGGTAGAGGTGCCGGGACACGGTCCGCTCGTCCACCTTCTCTGGATTGATCTTGCCTGCGGCGGCCAGCCGGGCGATCTCGCGAGCCGCGTCACCCACCTCGGCCCGGCCACCATAGTTCACGCACATGGTCAAGTTCATGACTTCGTTGCCACGAGTGCGCTCTTCCGCGGCCTGGAGCGTGTTCACGACGCTGCGCCACAGCCGGGGCTTGCGGCCGGCCCAGCGCACCCGCACGCCGAGCTCGTCCAGCTCGTCGACGCGGCGGGCGATGACGTCGCGGTTGAAGCCCATGAGGAACTTGACCTCCTCCGGGCTGCGCTTCCAGTTCTCGGTGGAGAAGGCGTACAGCGACAGCCACTTCACGCCGATCTCGATCGCGCCCCTGGCCAGCTCCAGCACGACCTGCTCGCCCCGCTTGTGCCCTTCGACGCGGGGCAGCCCGCGTTCGTTGGCCCAGCGGCCGTTGCCGTCCATCACGATGGCCACGTGCCGCGGGACCAGTTCCGGCGGCAGGGCGGGCGGGGTCGCTCCGGAAGCGTGCGGCGCGGGCGCCTGCACGCTCGGGTCGTCGCTACCGCGTCCACGGCGTCGCAGCATGTGTGCCTTCTCCTTTGCTCTGCGGCCGGTCGTCCATTCTCCCGGACTCGCATGTCACCCGTTCAGTGGTGTCCCGTAGCGGACTTCGAGCCGGGCGTCCGACGGCAGCCGGACCATCCCGGTTCGCTGGTAGAACGCTTGCGCCCGGGTGTTGCCCGGGTTCACCCCGAGCTGCACGCCCGGCGATCCGGCGCGCGCCAGCTGCTGGAACACCGCGTGCATCAGCCGCTTGCCCATGCCCTGCCCGCGGGCCCCCGCGACCAGGTTGATGTGCAGGTGCGAGGGGAAGCGGTCCAGCTGCTCGGGCAGCATCAGCCGCGGCCGGTGCAGGAACGCGCGCAGCTGGCTGTCCGCGTTGCGGGCGTCCACCACCCGCGAGGACGGGTGGCTGGCCGCGAACCGCGGTCCCCACTCCAGCTGCCAGCGCGCGTAGAACTCCTCGGTGTGCAGCGCGGCGACGACGTAGCCGAGCACGGCGCCGCGGCCTTCCACCACGAAGGCCAGCTCGGGGTGCAGCAGCAGGTACGGATCGGCGAAGACGTAGGCGACCAGGTCCGGGTCCTGCAGGATCTGGTGCACGGGTTCGCCGCCGTCGCCTGTGGCCACGCAGATCCGGTGCACCGCTTCGGCGTCCCGGGGGCGCCAGCTGCGCACGATCAACCGGTGGCCCCGTCCGCCGTTCCCGGTGTCGCGGTCGCCCGGTCGACGGGTTCCGCCGCGGCCGAGTCGGCAGCGGGCGATTGCGCTGCGGCCGAGTGCGCTGCGGCCCGTTCGGCGGCGGCCGACTCAGCAGCGGCGGCGTGCGCTGCGGCCGGTCGCGCCGCGCCCGGTTCCGCCGGAGCCGACCCCTCAGCGGCGGATCCCTCGGCGGCGGGGTCCCCGGCAGCCGGTCCCTCCTCCACCACCGCCGCGCGCTCGCGGATGAGCTCCGGCACCGCCGGGCGGTGCTCCTGGCGCTCCACCAGCGGCAACGAGCGCAACTGCCGCTCCAGGTGCCACTGCAGGTGCGCGGCGACGAGCCCGCTGCCCTCCCGGCGCACCGGCTCGACGGTCCGTTCCGCGGCCGGCCAGTCGCCGTGCATCAGCGCTTCGAGCAGCGGCAGCGTCTGCTGCGCGGGACGCGCCGAGCCGGTGGGGCGGCAGTGCACGCACATCGCGCCGCCGCCCTGCACGTTGAACGCGGCGTGCGGGCCCGACTCGCCGCAGCGCGCGCACTCGCTGAGCGCGGGGGCCCAGCCCGCGTAGGACATGGCGCGCAGCAGGAACGCGTCGAGCACCAGCGACGGGTCCCGCTCCCGCCCGGACAGAGCCCGCAGCGCGCCGGTGACCAGCAGGTACAGCCGCAGCACCGGTTCGCCTTCCTCCGCGGCGAGCCGGTCCACGGTCTCCAGCACGGCGCAGCCCGCGGTGTAGCGCTGGTAGTCGTCCACGATGTGCACGCCGAACGCGTCCAGAGTCTGCACCTGGGTGATCACGTCGAGGGTGCGCCCGGTGTGCAGCTGCACGTCCACGTGGCAGAACGGTTCGACGCGGGCTCCGAAGCGCGAGGTGGTGCGGCGCACGCCCTTGGCGACGGCGCGCACCTTGCCGAAGCGGCGGGTGAGCAGGGTGATGATCCGGTCGGCCTCACCCAGCTTGTGGACCCGCAGCACGACGCCGGTATCCCGGTAGAGGCTCACCCCGCCATCGTCCCACTACCGGGCGACCCGGCTGCTCCGGGTGAGCGTCCGGCCGGAACGCCGGGTGTTCGCGGGATCAGGCCCGCAGCGCCTCGAAACCGGGGAGGTTGCGCAGCACGCCCCACACCACGGCGACGCCCAGCACCGCGTTGGCCGCCCACCGGCCGGGACGACCGACCAGCCAGGGCGACGGGGCGCCGCGGACCTCCTGGCGCGCCGAGGCGATCAGGAACAGCACCGCCACCGGCAGCACGACCACGAGGGCGAAGAGGTTGAGGTCGGCGGCGCGCGCGAGATCGCCGTGCAGCAGCGCGCCGAGCATCCGGCTGCCGCCGCAGAACGGGCAGTCGAAGCCGGTGAGGAACAGCAGTGGGCAGGGCAGCGGGACGAGACCGGTGCTCAGCACCAAGCCGAGCGCCCCGGCGCCCGCGGCGAGGCGGGTCGTCCGGGGCGCACGACGAAGCGGGGAGGTGGCCGCTCGGAGCAGCCCGCTCACTCGATCATCACCACTGCTGCGGGGGCTGCTGCTGCGGGTAACCGGGCTGCTGCTGTCCCGGGTAACCGCCCTGCTGGGGGTAGCCGCCCTGCTGCGGGTAACCGGGCTGCGGCTGCGCCGGGTAGCCGGGCTGCTGCGGGTAGCCACCGGGCTGCGCCGGCTCGGCCGGAACCACGACCGACTTGATGATCTTGTCGGCCCAGGTCTGGTTCTTCTGCTCCCACAGCGGGGCGAGGAAGCCGATCGAGCAGGGCAGCCCGTCCAGGATGTGGCAGAGCTGGCGCAGGAACGCGCCGCCGAAACCGAGGGGCTGACCGGTCTCCTCGCTGACGGTCTTGATCTTGACGATCTTCTGCCCGATGGTCTGCCCGGTGGTCCCGCGCTTGTAGCAGAGGTTCCAGATGTTGAACGCCATCGCGATCAACCCGAAGATCCCGAGAACCGTGTAAACGGTGCTGATCATGGAGATCGCTTCGGCTTCGGTGGTGATCGACGAAGCGGAACCCATGATGCTCATGAAGGTGATCCCGTAGACGATCAGGTAGGGCACGCCGACGAGCGCCCCGTCGATCAGGTACCCCAGCACCCGGGTCCCCCACTCCGCGAACGGACCGGGGTGCCCGTAGCCGTAGCCCGGCTGCCCGTACGGCTGCTGGGGCTGCTGCCCGTAGCCCGGCTGGCCGTACGGCTGCTGGCCGTAGGGCGCGGGCTGCTGCGGCATCGGGCCGGACTGCGGATAGGGCTGCTGGGGCTGGCCACCCGACTGCGGGTACGGCTGTTGCCCGTAGGGCTGCTGCGGCTGCGGGCCGGACGGGGGCCCGCCATACGGGTTGGTCACGGAGAGATTCCTTCGATCGGGTGGCACTGACAGCGCTCTGAGGAGGCCGGACTGGAAATTACCCGAGCGCAACTCGCCGTCGTGGCCGATCCGGGAAATCTTGCGCAGTCCGTTGCGAAGTCAAGCGCCGCGCGCGGTGGCGGGATCAGAACCCCAGCCTGCGCAGCTGCTTCGGGTCGCGCTGCCAGTCCTTGGCGACCTTGACGTGCAGGTCCAGGTAGATCTTGCTGCCCAGCAACTTCTGGATGTGCTGGCGCGCCTGCGAACCGACCTCGCGCAACCGCTCGCCCTTGCGGCCGATCACGATCGACTTCTGGCTCTGCCGCTCCACGTAGACGATCGCGTGCACGTCGACCAGGTCGTCGCGGTCCTCGCGCTGGTTCATCTCCTCGATGCGGACGGCCAGCGAGTGCGGGAGCTCGTCGCGCACGCCCTCCAGCGCGGCTTCGCGGATCATCTCCGCGATCAGCGTCTCCTCCGGCTCGTCGGTGAGCTCGCCGTCGGGGTACAGCTGCGGCCCCTCCGGCAGGTGGCTCACCAGCAGGTCGCCGAGGGTGTCCATCTGGTAGGAGTCCACCGCGGACACCGGCACCAGGTCGGCGAAGTCCATCACCTGCTGCAGGGCGAGCAGCTGCTCGGCGACCTGCTGCTTGGTGGCCAGGTCGGTCTTGGTGATGATGCCGAGCACCGGGGTGCGGCGGGCGACCTTCTTGAGCTGCTCGGCGATGAACTTGTCACCGGGCCCGACCTTCTGGTCGGCGGGCACGCAGAACCCGACGACGTCCACTTCGGACCAGGTCTCGTAGACGAGGTCGTTGAGCCGCTGGCCGAGCAGGGTGCGCGGCCGGTGCAGGCCGGGCGTGTCCACGATGATCAGCTGGGCGTCGGGCCGGTGCACGATGCCGCGGATCGCGTGCCGGGTGGTCTGGGGCTTGCTGGAGGTGATCGCCACCTTCGAACCGACCAGCGCGTTGGTCAGCGTGGACTTGCCGGCGTTGGGGCGGCCGACGAAGCACGCGAACCCGGAGCGGTGTTCGGCGGGGGCATCTGGAGTGCTGCTCACCCGCCCATTGTCGCCGAACGCCGAGGTGAGCGGCCCACCCGCCCCGGCGGAGCGCGCAGGTGGGCCGTTCACCAGGTGCGGGCCGGGCTCAGCGCAGCACGCCCCGCACCTCGCCCGCGGCGTCGGCGCGCAGCACCGGGGCACCGGCGGTGAGGTCGTGGACGGCGGCGGCGGACTCGGCGGAAACCTCGGCGGCGTCGGTGACGACCGCGGCCGCCTCCAGGCCCTCGGCGCCGCTGGCGGCCGCGGTGGCCACCGCCACCTGCAGCGCGGTCAGCCGCAGCGAGGGCAGCTCGACGGTGCAGGCGGCGTAGGTGCGGCCGTCGGTGTCGCGGACCGCGGCGCCTTCGGCGGCGCCGGTGCGCGCGCGGGCCGACCGGGCCAGCGTCACGATCTTGGCGTCTTCGGCGTCCAGTTCCTGCGGGGGCGCTTGCTCAGCCACGGGTGCTGCTTCCTTCCTGGTCGGCACCGCGGTGCGATGCGGGCTCGCCGTTCGCGCGGCGCACGAGCAGCGCGTTGATGCGGATGCGGCCGCGGTGGTCCTTGCCGCCTTCGGCGCGCAGCCGGAGTCCTTCGATCTCGGCTTCGGCACCGGGCAGCGGGACCCGGCCGAGGCGTTGCGCGAGCAGGCCGCCGACGGTCTCCACCTCGGATCCGTCCAGTTCCACGCCGCACAGCGCGCCCAGGTCCTCCACCGGCAGCCGGGAGGAGACCCGGATGGTGCCGTCCTCCAAGTGCTCGATCGGGCGGTGCTCCTCGAGGTCGGACTCGTCGGTGATCTCGCCGACGATCTCCTCGATGACGTCCTCGATGGTGAGCAGGCCCGCGGTGCCGCCGTACTCGTCGACGGCGATGGCCAGGTGGCTGCGGGACAGCTGCATCTCCTTGAGCAGCTCGTCGAGCCGCTTGGTGTCCGGCACGAAGCTCGCCGGGCGCATCAGCTCGCCCAGCTCCGGCCCCGGCTGGTTCAGGTCGCCGCCGTCGGCGAGGGCCTGGGTGAGGTCGCGCAACGTCACCACGCCCACCACGTCGTCGACGCTGTCGCCGATCACCGGCACCCGGGAGAACCCGGAGCGCAGGCACAGCGCAAGGGCCTGCCGGGCGGACTTGGCGCGCTCGATCCACACGATCTCGGTGCGCGGCACCATCACCTCGCGGGCGATGGTGTCGCCGAACTCGAACACCGAGTGGATCATCTCGCGCTCGCCGGCCGCGACCACGCCGCGTTCCCCGGCCAGGTCGACCAGTTCGCGCAGCTCCACCTCCGAGGAGAACGGGCCCTCGCGGAACCCGCGCCCCGGGGTGAGGCCGTTGCCGATCAGGATCAGCAGCCGGGTCAGCGGGTTCAGCACCCGCACCAGCACCCGCACCGGCGCCGCGACCAGCAGGCCCACCCCGTACGGGTGCTGCCTGCCGATGGTGCGCGGGCCGACGCCGACCAGCACGTACGACACGACCAGCATGATCAGGATGGCGAGCAGCGCCGCCAGCGCGTCCGACTCCACCACGCGCAGCACCACGACCGCCACCAGCACGGTCGCGCCCAGCTCGCAGGCCAGCCGCAGCAGGATCAGCAGGTTCACGTGCCGCGGGCGGTCCTCCAGCACCAGCGCCAGCTGCCGGGCCCCGCTGCGGTTCTCCCGCAGCAGCTCCTCGACCCTGGCGCGGGACGCGGTGCCGACCGCCGCGTCGGCGGCGGCGAACACCCCGGCCCCCAGGACGAGCAGCACAGCCCACACCAGCAGTGCGGCCGAACTCATCTGCGCGTTCCCCCTCAGTCGCGGGGGACCTCGGGCGCGGTGCCCGGGTCCAGTCCCACGGTCCCCAGCACGCGGGAGTCCGCGTCGTGCTGCGCGGCGGCCCGCTCGGCCTCGTCCCGAGCGGTCCGGTAGTCGGCGAGGATCCGGTTCTGCAGCCCGAACATCTCGCGCTCCTCCTCCGGCTCCGCGTGGTCGTAGCCGAGCAGGTGCAGCACACCGTGCACCGTGAGCAGGTGCAGCTCGTCGATCAGGGCGTGCCCGGCCTTGCGGGCCTGGTCCTTCGCGAACGCGGGGCACAGCACGATGTCGCCGAGCAGTGCGGGCCCGGAACCGGCCGCGTCCGGGCGGCGGGACGAGTCGTACTCGTCCATCGGGAAGGCCATCACGTCGGTGGGGCCGGGCAGGTCCATCCAGCGCTCGTGCAGGTCGGACATGACGTTCAGCTCGACCAGCACGATGGACAGCTCGGCGAGCTGGCTGACGCTCATCCGGTCCAGCGCGTAGCGGGCGACGGACACGATGGTGCCCTCGTCGACCTCGGCCCCGGATTCGTTGGCGATTTCGATGCTCATGCGTGTTCCCGGAACTGACCGCCGCGGCCGGAACGGCGCGGGAACTGCTCGGAGTCCGCGTCCTGCTCGGCCTGCCAGCGGTCGTAGGCGTTGACAATGTCGGTGACCAAGCGGTGACGGACCACGTCCCCGCTGTCGAGCACGGCGAAGTGCACGTCGTCGACCCCGTCGAGGATCTCCCGGACGACCTTCAGGCCGCTGCGCTGCCCACCGGGCAGGTCGACCTGGGTGACGTCGCCGGTGACCACGACGCGGGAGCCGAAACCGAGCCGGGTCAGGAACATCTTCATCTGCTCCGGCGTGGTGTTCTGCGCTTCGTCGAGGATGATGAAGGCGTCGTTGAGGGTGCGCCCGCGCATGTACGCCAGCGGCGCGACCTCGATGGTGCCCGCCTGGGTGAGCCGCGGCACCGACTCGGGGTCGATCATGTCGTGCAGCGCGTCGTACAGCGGCCGCAGGTACGGGTCGATCTTCTCGTAGAGCGTGCCCGGCAGGTAGCCGAGCCGCTCGCCCGCTTCGACCGCGGGCCTGGTCAGGATGATCCGGTTGACCTGCTTGGCCTGCAGCGCCTGCACGGCCTTGGCCATGGCCAGGTAAGTCTTGCCGGTGCCCGCGGGACCGATGCCGAACACCACGGTGTTCTGGTCGATCGCGTCCACGTAGTGCTTCTGGTTCAGCGTCTTCGGGCGGATGGTGCGACCCCGCCGGGACAGGATGTCCAGGCTGAGCACCGCGGCGGGCGATTCACCGCTGTCGGCCGAGAGCATGCCCACTACCCGGCGCACGGCGTCCGGCCCGAGCTGGCCGCCCTTGTCGACGACGGTGATGAGCTCGGAGAACACCCGCTCGCCGAAGGCCACGTCCGCCGGGTCGCCGGTGAGGGTGATCTCGTTGCCGCGCACGTGCACGTCGGCGGTGAGCAGTTCCTCGACGACCCGCAGGTTCGCGTCGCGGGTGCCGACCAGCGCGAGCACCGCGCTGTCCGGGACGGTCACCTTCGATTGCGCCGACCGGTCGCGCGCGTGCTGCGCGGACAGGTGCTGGGCGGAGAGGTTCGGCTGCTCGGGTTCCGCGCCGTCCGGCCCGGTGCCGTTCGGCGACCTACCGTTCCGGCCGGTCGTGTCCTGCTCGGTCCCGTCCTGCGGTTCGCGGGCCTGCCGGTCGTCCGTGGACTGCTGCCGTCCGGACTGGGCGGATCCACCCGCTGCGATTCCGGCCACGTGTGTTCGGGCCTGCTTTCTGCGCTCGGCGCGCGAAGTCGGTCTTCTTTCCCACCATCGATGGTAGAGCAATCGGCGACGCGGTCGCGCCGCTGATCCGGCTGCCGCCCGGCGGTGTCTCAGCCCTTGAGCGGTCCACCGGTGAGGCCGCCGAGGGGTTCGCCGCCCAGCAGGTGCAGGTGCACGTGGAAGATGGTCTGCCCCGCGTCCTCGTTGGTGTTGAACAGCAGCCGGTACCCGGATTCGGCGATGCCCTCGCGCTCCGCGATCTCGCCCGCGACCCGCACCAGCTCGGCCAGCAGGTCCGGCTCGGCGGTGGCCAGCTCGGCGGCGTTGCGGTAGCGGGTCTTCGGCACCACGAGCACGTGCGTGGGGGCCTGCGGGTTGATGTCGCGGATCGCGATGACCCGCTCGGAGTCGTGCACGACGTCCGCGGGGATCTCACCGGCGATGATGCGCAGGAACAGGGAATCCAGGTCGCTGTCGGTCATGCCGGGAAGGTTATCCGCCGCGCGCGGCGGCCCGGGCGAACGCCCCTGCCCCGGTGCCGCACACGGGGAGCCCCCCGACCGGATGCCGCGCCGTAGTGGGGCTGGGGGTAGCCCGGCTACGGCGCGGCCTCGCCGGACCGAGGGGGGGTTGTCCGGCGAGCGCCCGGTTGGGCTCGCTCCGCGAGCTACCTGAGGCGGTCGACCCGTGACCCTCAGGCGTGAACGTCACCGTAACCCCGCGTCATCCGCCCGCGCTAGAAAACGCGCGAACACGTGGCTCCTACTCCGATCCGGTGACACATTTCGTCGGGGAGGCGCAGTCGGTGAATGCCCCACGAACCGCCGTGACCAGCACCGATGTTCCGCGGGCGGCGGACCGCCCGCGGGACATCACGATCCGGACTCGGCGGCCCGCGGCGGCGTCACTTGTGGCCGAAGGACTTGAAGCGGGAGAACAGGCCCTGGCGCTGCCCGTTCCCGTTCGCGGTCACCGTCGGCTCCGGCTGCTCCTCGCCGCGCAGCGTCGCGAGCTGGCGGAGCAGCTCGACCTGCTCCTCGTCGAGCCGCGTCGGTACCTGGACGTCGAGGTGCACGTGCAGGTCGCCGTGCCCGCTGACCCGCCCGTTGGAGCGCAGCTTCGGCAGCCCGCGGCCGGTGAGCACGTGCTCGGTGCCGGGCTGGGTGCCGGGTTCGACGGTGAGCTCCTCGGTGCCGTCGAGGGTCTCGAGGGTGAGCACGGTGCCCAGCGCGGCCGCGGTCATCGGCACTTCGACGTTGCAGTGCAGGTCGGCGCCGTCGCGGATGAACCGCTCGTGCGGCAGCTCTTCGACTTCGACGAACAGGTCGCCCGCCGGGCCGCCGCCGGGTCCGACCTCGCCTTCACCGGCGAGCCGCACCCGCATCCCGTCGCCGACGCCGGCGGGGATCTTGACGGTGATGGTGCGGCGTTCCCGCACCCGGCCGTCGCCGCCGCACTGCTGGCACGGGTCGGTGATGACCTCGCCGAAGCCGCGGCACACCGGGCAGGGGCGGGAGGTCATGACCTGGCCGAGGAACGACCGCTGCACGGACTGCACCTCGCCGCGGCCACCACAGGTGTCGCAGGTCGAGGGGGCGCTGCCCGCGCGGGAGCCGCCACCGTCGCAGGAGTCGCACAGCACCGCGGTGTCCACGGTGATGTCCCGGTTCACGCCGCTGGCGCACTCCTCGAGGGTCAGCTCGAGCCGCAGCAGCGCGTCGGAGCCGGGCTGGACCCGGCTGCGCGGGCCGCGCCCGCCGCCACCACCGCCACCGGAGCCGCCGAAGAAGGCGTCCATGATGTCGCCGAGACCGCCGAAGCCGGCGAACGGGTCGCCGCCCATGCCGCCGTCGCCGCCGCCCTGCGAGAGCGGGTCGCCGCCGAGGTCCACGACCTGGCGCTTCTTCGGGTCGGACAGCACCTCGTAGGCGGTCGTCACCTCGCGGAACCGCTCCTGGGCACCGGCTTCCTGGTTCACGTCGGGGTGCAATTCCCTGGCGAGCTTGCGGTACGCGCGCTTGATCTGCTCCGGCGTAGCGTCCTTGGCCACCCCGAGGGTCCCGTAATAGTCCCTGGCCACCTTGTGCGATCTTCCTCTGCTCGGTCTGCGAGTTCGACGGGTGATCCATCACCCGGTCAGGCGTCAACGGCCTGCCAGGATCTCACCCACGTAAGCGGCAACGGCACGCACCGCCGCCATGGTTCCCGGATAGTCCATCCGGGTGGGGCCGACGACACCCATGCCACCCAGCACCATCCCATGCGTCCCGTAGCCGGTGGACACCACCGAGGTGGTCTGCATTTCGGCGGCTTCGTTCTCCATCCCGATGCGCACCGTGACGGTCCGCGAGTCGCGGGCCGCCGCGAGCAGCTTCAGCACCACGACCTGCTCCTCGAGCGCTTCGAGCACTTGGCGCAGCGAGTTGGGGAAGTCGGTGACGTTGCGGGTCAGGTTGGGGGTGCCGCCGAGCACCATGCGTTCCTCGGGGTGCTCCACGAGCGATTCGATGAGCACGCTGGCGACGCGGGTCATGGCGTCGCGCAGTTCGGGCGGTGACTGGTCCGGCAGTTCGGCCACGGCCGCCGAGGCGTCCGCGAGCCGCTTCTCGGTCATCGCCGAGTTCAGCACGTTGCGCATCCGCGCCACGTCGTCGTCGCTGATCACGTCGCCGAGGTCGACCATCCGCTGGTCCACCCGGCCGGTGTCGGTGATGAGCACCAGCATCAGCCGGGCGGGGGTGATGGTGACGACCTCGACGTGGCGCACCGTGGAGCGGGTCAGCGTCGGGTACTGCACGACGGCGACCTGCTGGGTGAGCTGCGCGAGCAGCCGCACGCTGCGGCGCATCACGTCGTCGAGGTCGAGGGCGCCTTCGAGGAAGCCCCCGATGGCCCGCCGCTCGGCCGCGGTGAGCGGTTTGATCTCGTGCAGCCGGTCCACGAACAGCCGGTACCCGGCGTCGGTGGGCACCCGTCCGGCGCTGGTGTGCGGCTGGACGATGAGGCCCTCCTCCTCGAGGGCGGCCATGTCGTTGCGCACGGTGGCGCTGGAAACGCCCAGGTTGTGCCGGTCGACCAGCGCCTTGGACCCGACCGGTTCGTTGGTCGACACGTAGTCGGCCACGATCGCCCGCAGGACCTCGAACCGCCGTTGATCGGCGTTCACCTCGTCACCTCCGCATCGGGCCTTGCCGCGCACCGCTCGCGGTGCTCGTCACCGTCGAGTTTACGGTCCTCGAACCGATGTTCCGACGCCGCGAGCCGGGTGCGGCCGCATCCGCCGGGCAGCGGGGGTGGGAGAACGGTCACAGCAGGCGCTGGACGACGGCGTCGGCGAGCAGCCTGCCGCGGTCGGTGAGCGCGCAGCGCCCGGCGTCGAGCGCGTCGGCCCGCAGCAGCCCGTCGGCGACGGCCTCCTTCGCGGCGAGCACGCCGTCGGAGGTGAGCGCGGCGGTGGGGACGCCTTCGGCGACGCGCAGTTCCAGCATGATCCGTTCGATGCGCCGGTCCTCGTCGTCGAGCAGCTCGCGGGCGTGCGCGGGCGAGCGGCCGTCGGCGAGCAGCGCCGAGTAGCGGCCGGGGTGCTTGACGTTCCACCAGCGCACGCCGCCGACGTGGCTGTGCGCGCCGGGCCCGGCGCCCCACCAGTCGCCGCCCCGCCAGTAGCCGAGGTTGTGCGCGCAGCGCGCGGACTCGCCGGTGGCCCAGTTGGACACCTCGTACCAGCCGAGCCCGGCGCCGGACAGGGTGGAGTCGATGATCTCGTAGCGGTCCGCGAGCACGTCCTCGTCGGGCATCGGCAGTTCGCCGCGGCGGACCTTGCGGGCCATCGCGGTGCCGTCCTCGACGATGAGCGAGTAGGCGGAGACGTGGTCGACCCCGGCGTCGAGGACGGCGGCCAGCGAGGCGCGCAGGTCGTCGTCGCTCTCGCCGGGCGTGCCGTAGATGAGGTCGAGGTTGACGTGCTCGAACCCGGCGGCCCGCGCCTCCTGCGCGGCGGCGGCCGCGCGGCCGGGCGTGTGGTTGCGCTCCAGGACGCGCAGCACGTGCGCGGCGGCGGACTGCATGCCCAGCGACACCCGGTCGTAGCCGCCGGCGCGGAGGTCGGCGAAGAACTCGGGCGAGGTCGACTCGGGGTTGGACTCGGTGGTGACCTCCGCGTCGGCGGTGAGGCCGAAGGAGTTCCGGATGGCGGTCAGCACGGCCGCGAGCCGTTCGGCGCCGAGCAGCGAGGGGGTGCCGCCACCGACGAACACGGTCTGCGCGGCGGGCACCGTCCCGCCGCCCGCGGCGAGCGCCCGGGCGCCGAGGTCGAGTTCGGCGCGCAGCGCGTCCAGCCAGTCCCCGAAGCCACCGGCGGGCCCGAGCTCGTCGGCGGTGTAGGTGTTGAAGTCGCAGTAGCCGCAGCGGGTGGCGCAGAACGGAACGTGCACGTACACGCCGAACGGCCGCTCACCGAGCCCGCTCAGGGCGCTGGCGGGCAGTGACCCGTCCGACGGAGCCGGCTCACCCGGCGGAAGCTGCGAAGGCACTCCCCCAGTCTCCCAAACAGCGCAGTCTCCCGAACCGCGCCCGCACCCCACCCCGACCCCAGCCGAGCCCCGACCGCCTTTTCTTCTCGTCAGCGGCGAAGCCGCTGAGCAACCGGCCACCCACGCAGCGCGACCACCTGCGGGTCCTCAGCTGTGGTCGTATCCGTTTCTCGTCAGCGGCGAAGCCGATGAGCCGCCGACCACCCGAGCAACAGGACCACCCGCGGGTCCTCAGCGGCCTCCTCGCGAGGACAGCGATTTCTCCTGTGGCGGAGCCACCGGTGAAATCGATCCCGCAGCGAGGACGCCGCTGAGGTTCCGCCACCCG
>NZ_JBEYUS010000046.1:0-51283 GCF_040643635.1 Saccharopolyspora sp. NPDC047091 | reverse complement strand
GGGAACGCCGCACCGACATCCACCACGGCTTCCTCGCCCTCGCCTGCGGACTCATCACCTGGCGCCGACTCCTATCCCGAATACGTTAGGAGCACTAAGCGCGACTGGACCCACCCCGGCTCCGGGCAGCACGAGAGCTGCCAGCGGAAAAAAGAAGAGCAGGGGCGGGCTACGCCCTCAAAGACAGCGGCCCTGGTCAACCTGCCTTACGGCGACACCTTCGCATTCCGGCCTCCTGCCAGCACGGACCATCTTCGCAGCTCAAAGACATGATCCAAAAGGGCTCGATTCACCCTAAATAACAAGCATGAGAAGCGCTTTCACCTGGATAAACTGCGCGCTTTCTTGCTATGATTGTTTCGTTAGGCAGCCAGGAAGACCAAACCTGGCAGACTTTCACAGTAGGGGTTTATATCATGCGTATTTCTGGCGTTCTTCCTGTTCCGTACTTGCTTTCTGCGGTGTCGGAATGCTTGGACAACCGCGACTACCACGGCGCGGTGGAGTTGTTCGCCTCGCTGCGCCCGTCCGATCGGGAGCTTGCCGCGCTGCTGGAGTGCGCGCGGACGCTGCAGCGCCCGACCCGGGTCGCGCGGCCCAGGTTCGAAGCATTGGCCGAGCGCGCCGCCGCTCACGGTGACGTGCGGGCGGTCGTCGAGGCGTGCGCACCAGCCGAGTGGGACCAGCACCGCCCCGCCGCCACCGCGCAACCCGCCGAGCAACGCGCGCCGCACTGGTCCGAGGACACCCGCCATGAAGCGCCGCGAGACCTGGCGACCCGGCGGGTGCTGCGACGGCTGCCCGCCCAGCGCGCCGAAGCACGCGCCGCCGAACGCGCGCACAACCTGGCGGAGGCCTACGCCGCAACCCGGCTCAACGTCGACGACGACACGCCTTCCCAACCAGTACAAGGCGAAGCCGTCTCGATCCGGCCGGACTCGCCGACGGTCTACGCCTCCGGCCTGGACTACGACGACGCGGCCAAGCACCCCGCACGCGGCCGGTGCCTGGCCTGCAACGTGGAACCGTCCGAATGCGACCGCCGCCAGCGGGACGGGTTGTGCGAGGACTGCCGGGAACGCGGCCGCCCCGGACTGGACGTGCTGCCGGTGAACGCCTCCCGCGCCGACCGCATCCGCGCCGTGTGCGCCTACCGGCTCGCCCACGACCCGCACCCGCGACGCGCGCTGCGCGCCGAGTGGTCCCGGTACTCCCGCGACGACGACCGCCGCATCGTCGAAGACTGGGTCAGCCGCAACCTCCCGACCGCGCCCGTGGTGGCGCTGCCCGCCCAGCGCCGCGCCGCCAACACCCGCCGCTACCGGGTCCGCGCCGCCGCGTGACCACGCCGGGGGTGCCCTCGCCACCGCCGAGGGCACCCCCGCAACGCACCAGACCACCACCGCACGCGCCCCAACCGCACCCCACACCGACCGGCCCACGCCCCTCCACCGCGCCGCGCCCGCGCCCGCCCGGCCCTGCCAGCCCGGCTCGCGCCGGCCGCGCCGCTCGGCCACAGCACCTCTTGCACTCGGAGTGCTCCCAGGTGCTGAATCGATTGCGGTCACTCGGGAATCGCGAGCGGGACCGCGAGCATGAAGTGCACCGCTTCGTCGTCGACAACGCCCGCGCAGGTGCCGCCATGATGGGAATTCGCAAGATCACGCCGGGAGGTCACGAGTACCTCGTCGGCCGGGTCGCGTGCGGCGACCGCGACATGGACGTCGGCGAAACCCTCGCGGACTACTACTTCCGGCACGGCTACCCACCCGGGCAGTGGTTCGGATCAGGCGCCGCCACACTCGGCATGACCGGTGAAGTCCAAGCCGCGCAGATGCAAGCGCTGTTCGGCGAAGGCAGACACCCCGACGCCGACGGCATCGAAACCCGGCTGCTGGCGGCAGGAACGAACCCGCAGGACGCACTGCAGGCCACCAAACTCGGCAACCGGTTCCCCCGCTTCGGCGGAATCGACGACCTGCGCACCATGATCCGCGAGGCGTACGCGGCCTACAACCGGGTCCGCGGCCGCGAACCCGGCGCGCCCATCAGCGAAGCCGACCGGGCACGCATCCGCCACGACGTGCAAGTACGGGCCTTCACCGAAGCCCACGGCGCCCCGCCCGCCGACAACACCGAATTCGAGGCGTGGCGGGCGGAACAACGGCGGCTGCTCAAGAACGCGACCGCCGGCTACGAGCTGGTGTTCGCACCGCCCAAATCGGTCAGCGTCGCATGGGGCCTGGGCGATGCGGCCACGCGTGAACGCATCGTCGACGCGCACCGGCAAGCGGTGCGCGACGCGCTCGGCTACCTCGAACGCAACGCGGCGTTCACGCGCAAAGGCGCAGGCGGTATCGCGCAGCACGACACCCGCGGGATCGCGGCGACTCTGTTCGAGCACTGGGATTCCCGCGCAGCCGACCCGCACCTGCACACCCACGCGCCGGTCAGCGCCAAAGTCCAGTCCGCTGTGGACGGTAAGTGGACGTCGGTGGACGGACGCACGTTGCTGGCCGCGGCGGTGACGCTCAGCGAGTTCTACAACTCCCGGATCCGCGACCTGATGCGCGAACAGGGTGCGCAGTTCAGCACGCGCCCGCACCACGGCATCGACCTCAAACGCCCGGTGTGGGAACTCGACGGAATCGACTCGGAACTGCTGGAAGGGTTCTCCCGGCGCGCCGCCGCGGTCGAGCGGGAACGGGCCCGCGGCATCGTCGCCTTCCGCCGCGAACACGGACGAGAACCGAACTCGAAGCAGCTGCTGGAGATCGGGCGCCGAGCCCAGTACGCCACCCGGCAGGCCAAGCCCGCCGAGTCGCTCCCCCTCGCCCAGCACGTCGCGCGGTGGCGCCGGGAAGCCACAGCGACCGCGGGCGCGGCAGCGGTCTCCCGCATCGGCGAGCGGGTGTTCGGAGCGCGCCCGGCGCCAGTGGAGGAACGTTCGTTGGAAGAGCTGGCGGTGGCGACGTTGACGACCGTCTCCGAGCACTACAGCCACTTCAACCGGTGGAACCTGCTCGCCGAAGCACACCGCCAATCAGCGGGTGCGCACGTCCGCGCCGACGAACGCGAAGACCTCGTCGACCGGATCGTCGACGCCGTCCTCGCCGCACCGGACACGGTCGCGCTGCAGGCGCCGTCGCTGGTGGACGAGCCGGATTCGCTGCGCCGCGCCAGCGGGGAGAGCGTGTTCACCGAGCACGGCGCCGAACGCTTCACCACCCACCAGACGCTGCGCGAAGAAGCAGCACTGGCCGAATGGGGAAGGCGCCGCGACGGCCACCGGCTCACCGCCGACACCGTCGAAGCCGCGCTGTCAGGCGCCACGCTCAACAGCGGCCAGCGAGCCGCGGTGCGGGGCTTCGCCACCTCGGGCCGACGGGTGCAGCTGCTCGTCGCCCCGGCCGGGACCGGCAAGACCACCACCATGAAGGTGTTCGCCGACGCGTGGCGCTCCGCAGGCGGCCAGGTGTACGCCTTCGGCCCCTCGGCGCGCGCCGCGCAGGAACTCGGGCACTCCATCGGCGCCCGCCCGCACACGCTGCACCAGGTCACCACCGCACTGGACCTGGGCAACGCCGAACGCCGGTTCGCCTTCGCCCGCGGCGACGTGCTCATCATCGACGAAGCGGCGATGGCCGGAACCCACACCCTGCACACCGTGGTGAGCTACGCGCTGAGCCGCGGCGCGGACGTGCGCATGGTCGGCGACCACCGCCAGCTCTCCGCCGTCGAAGCAGGCGGCGCCGTGCGGTGGTTCGCCCTGCAGAACGCCGAGAACGTGCTCAAACTCCGCGAAGTGGTGCGGTTCCGCGATCGCGCCCAAGCGCAGGCGTCGCTGCTGCTGCACGCCGCCGACCCGAGCGGGCTGGACTACTACTTCGACCACGACCGGGTGCAGGACGGCTCGCTGGAGACCATGCGCGACGCCGCACACCGGGCATGGCGCACCGACCTGGACGCCGGGCTCCAATCGCTACTGATCGTGCCGAGCAACGACGACGTCGTCGACCTCAACGTGCAAGCCCGCGAACTGCGCCTCGCCCGCGGCGACGTCGACGACGACCGGTCCGTGCGACTGCACGACGGCACCACCGCCGGCGCCGGGGACTGGGTCGTCACCCGGCACAACGACCGGTTGAAAACCCTGTTCCGCGGCACCGACTTCGTCAAGAACGGCGACACCTGGACCGTGCAACGCGTGCACGACAACGGGTCGCTCGTGCTGCGCCACCGAACCACCGGTGGGTCGGTGCGGCTGCCCGCCGAGTACGTGCGCGAACACGTCGAACTCGCCTACGCCGCCACCGTCAACCGCGTGCAGGGCATGACCTCCGAGCACACCGCCCACAGCGTCATCACCCGCGGCACCTCCCGCGAACAGCTCTACACGATGGTCACCCGCGCCCGCGGGCACAACCGGCTGTGGGTCGAAACCCACGAGCACACCCTCGACTCCCACCGCGAAACCCCGCTGGAGCGCACCGCACGCGGAGTCCTCGAGAACGCGCTGCAACGATCCTCGGCGGAAACCTCCGCATCCGAAGAACTCCGGGACTCCCTCGGTGCCGAGGAATCGCTGCGCACCCTCGTCGCCCGCCACACCCACGTCGCCGACCTCGGCCGCGCCGAACGCATCGACGCCGTGCTCACCGAGCACGTCCCCGAACTGCTCGACCTCGACGGCGTCGGAGCGCTTCGCCAGCGACTGCGCAGCGCCGAACACCTCGGCTGGCAGGCCGACCGCCTGGTCCCTGCACTCGCCCGCGGACTCCACGACGCCGACAACCCGGCCGCACTGCTCACCTGGCGCATCCGCGACCTGATCTCCCACCAGCAGCCGCCCGCGCGCACCGCCACACCCACCACCGACCAGACGTCCCGCTGGCGCAGCACCATCGAACGCCACGACCACACCGCCGCACCCGAAGACCCCGAGTGGAACCCGGTGTGGGAACGCGCCGCCGCAGCTGCTGCCGAAGGACTCGACGCCGACGCCGCGATCCGGCGCGCCGCACACGCGCTCAACACCCGACCCGCCACCGACCCGGCACCGGCTTCCACGGTGGCGGCCGAAGTCGTCGCGGCGGCCTGCGCCGAACAACGCGGGCACCGGCCGATTCCCTGGCTTGCCCACGCCGACTTCCGCAACCTCTCCGCCGACGAAGCCGGCTACCTGCACCGGCTCCAAGTGGCCATCACCGACCGCGTGACCGAACTCCAGCAGGCCACCGCCGCCGACCCGCCGCACTGGGCGGCGGGGCTCGGCCCGCGACCGGACGAACCACGAGCAGCCCTGCGCTGGGAGAACCTGCTCGGCCAAGCCACCGCTTACCGCGAGACCTACGGCATCGACTCCACCGACCCGGCACGCCCACTCGGCGAACCACCTGAAGGCCACAACCTGCGCGCCCACGCCTGGCGCCACATCCTCGACCGCTGGACCCCCGAAGCACCGCCCGAAACCGACCGCCGCGACCCCAACGACCGGCTGCGCGCGGAGTTCGGCGAACCCCTCATGGCCACGCTCACCACAACCGACCCCGCACGCACCGAAGAACCACTCTCCGACACCGTGCACCGTCACGAACACCTCGTGCGCTCCTTGCTCGACCAGGCCGCCCGTGAAGCGCTGGCCCGCCACGCCCCGACCGCGCTCGGCGCCCCGGCCGAAGAAGCACTGCTGCGCACCCTCCGCGACGCCATCCGCGAAGGCTGGCAACCACACCGCCTGCTCCCCCGGCTCAACGAACTCGACCACGCCCGCGACCCCGCAGCCCTGCTCGCCTGGCGCATCCACCACCACACCGACGGCCGCCGACCACCTGCGCCCACCGCCGAACCCACCACCGACCAGGTCGAGCACTGGAAAGGCCTGATCCAGCGCACCGAACATCCCGACTGGACCGGCTGGGACACCGTCTGGCGCCACGCCGCAGCCGCTTCCTCAGCCGGCCTCGACACCGACCGCGCGCTCACCGACACCACCCACGCACTCCGGGCACGGACCGAACTCAACCCGCGCGAAGTCGCCCAACGCCTCGTCGACCACCTCGCCGACCAACGCGCCGCCGGACTCGGACACCAACCCGCCCTGCCCTGGATGAGCTCGCTCCCACCCGACATCAACACCGAGCAGCTGCACGAACTTGACCACGCCATCCGCGGACGCCTCACCGAACTCCGCGACACCACCACCGCCAACCCGCCCCGCTGGGCGGCGAACCTCCCACCCCGACCCGACGATCCCCACGCCGCCGAGCAGTGGGCCGAACTCCTCATCCGCACCGCCGCCTACCGCGAAACCTACGGCGTCCGCACCGACCACCCCGACCTACCGCTCGGCCCCCAACCCCACGGCGACGACACCCGCGCCCAGAACTGGCACAACCTCAACCAGGAATGGAGAAAACCCATGAACCCCCAACAACACGACCGCAACCAGCAACGCCTCAACACCCTCCGCGACAACCTCGCCGACACCCACGACGACCGCCGCGACGACCGCCGCGACGACCGAATCGACCACCGCGAACACCTCACCGACGACGAACACACCCGCCGCCAAGCCGAAGAAGAGCAGCAGGACGTGCACAGCTCCCGCAGCGGTGGATTGGGCTACGGGAGCTAGATTCCCCCGCTCGCGAGCGTCCAGAAGACCTACCCGGCCGGGCCCCGGCGCGACCGGTCCGAAAGCAGCCCGGCCTCCACCGAGAAGACTTCCTTCCCATCACCCACACCCACCGGTCCAGCCCGCCGCATGCGCTACGGTCACGCCATGACGCACCTCGAAAACGAACAAACGGCCACCTAAAAGCCCAGTTCGCGAAGGGTGCTCTCCACACGTGTGGAGGTGGTCCGTGAACACCGGCGACGTCGACACCCGCACGTGGGTGCTCTCCACACGTGTGGAGGTGGTCCGGTTGACCTTGGCCAGCGTCCACCTGCCGTTGGGTGCTCTCCACACGTGTGGAGGTGGTCCGACTGGGGAACGGTTTCACGAAGTCTCCCCCAAGTGCTCTCCACACGTGTGGAGGTGGTCCGTACGGGCTGGTCGGCGGACCCTCGATGGACGCGTGCTCTCCACACGTGTGGAGGTGGTCCGATCTCCTTCGGGATCTCCAGAGCCGTCCGGTGGTGCTCTCCACACGTGTGGAGGTGGTCCCGGCGGCGCTGATCCGCGTGCCAGAATTCGGCCGTGCTCTCCACACGTGTGGAGGTGGTCCGCGCACGGTCGCCGCCGGTGAGGCCGGGTCGACGGTGCTCTCCACACGTGTGGAGGTGGTCCGTCCTTCTCGTCGGCCTCGGCGAACTGCATCCGGTGCTCTCCACACGTGTGGAGGTGGTCCGCGCTGGGCGATCTCTGGAAACGGGGTTCGCGAGTGCTCTCCACACGTGTGGAGGTGGTCCGCCCCCGCGCCTGTGGCTGCTGGGGGCTTCGTCGTGCTCTCCACACGTGTGGAGGTGGTCCGGACGGGATCAAGATGCTCCATGACGGGGTGTCGTGCTCTCCACGCGTGTGGAGGTGGTCCGTCGTCCGGGACCTGGACCGATGGCGATGAAACGTGCTCTCCACGCGTGTGGAGGTGGTCCGCGGGTATCGGCGGTGTGCTGCTGGCGCTGCTGGTGCTCTCCACGCGTGTGGAGGTGGTCCGCGGGTATCGGCGGTGTGCTGCTGGCGCTGCTGGTGCTCTCCACGCGTGTGGAGGTGGTCCGCTGGACGATTTCACCGCCGATGACGTCTTGAAGTGCTCTCCACGCGTGTGGAGGTGGTCCGCTGGCTCCTGCGGCGGCTCAGCCTTCTCGGGCGTGCTCTCCACGCGTGTGGAGGTGGTCCGTTCGGGAGCAACGACGGCTGGCACGTCACTGCGTGCTCTCCACGCTTGTGGAGGTGGTCCGGTTCCGAGCGCCTAAGTTGTGGGCGGCGTGTTCGCGACGTTGGCCACCTTTCCGACTCGTCGGCACTCGCCTGCAGAGCACATGGAAGTCGACCTGCTCCACCCGCGCCGAACCCGACTACCTACAAGACCCTTCCAGCCATCCCGGGCTGTCGACGTAGATCGACTCACCTCTACGCGTGTGGAGAGCACCACTGCCCGCCGGTGCCGGTGTAGCTGCTGGTCGACTCACCTCCACGCGTGTGCACAGCTGGCCGAAAGCTGAACTGCAGCGGCTGGGCGACTCACCTCCACGCGTGTGGAGAGCACGGGCGTGGCGATCGGCGTCGCCAGCGCCAGGGCCGACTCACCTCCACGCGTGTGGAGAGCACGCCGGTAGCCCCGCCGACGAGCTCTGCGCCGACGACTCACCTCCACGCGTGTGGAGAGCACGCCACGTTGTTAGCGTGGAGGTCAAGGAGACGCGACTCACCTCCACGCGTGTGGAGAGCACAGCTGGGTGACGGTGACCAGGTAGGGCGCTTCCGACTCACCTCCACGCGTGTGGAGAGCACCCTTCGCGACCAGGTGTTTTAGAAGGGCAATTGTTCGTTTTCGCTGCCTTCGGCGTATGCGAGTTCGTGGAAGCCGATGAGCTGCAGTCCTTCGAAGTCCAATACGCTACGGCGTCGCTGTCCTGCAGTGGTGATGGTGTACCGCTGTTCGTTGTCCGCTGGATGAACGCACACGGCCGCTCCATCACCGATGGCGTCGGCTACCTGGTTCCACAGCTCATCGCGTACCCGAGCTGAAATGGAGCCGACGTAGAGGCCTGGTGCCGGCTCGGTAAGCCAGCGCGACAACGAACCGCGCACGTAGTCCGGTACGGCGGTCGTGGAGATGACCACGAGGTTGGGCATCCGCTCAGTCCTTGTCGAGTTCCCGGGCGTGGTTGACACCTGCATCGATCGGACCGAGATCGGGGTCCCACAGGTGGACGAGTTCGATCTCGCTGGGACCGTCGGCGTCTTCGGGCGACGTCGAATGTCGATCTGGGTCGAGCAGGTTCTGCACGTCGGTGACGATCCGCGGCAACAGCCGGAAAAGGTGGAAGTCCTTGCGAAGCCGGATTCGAGCGTCGCGGTCCGGCTGATCGCTGTTGTGCAGGGAGAATGCAAGCGGGATCGTGTGGTCGGCCTTGTACAGGTCCGCGATGTCGTAGACGAAGGAGTGCTGCTTCCCGCTGTGGATGAATCCGAGCGCGGGCGAGCACCCCAGCGCCAGGAGTGCGCTATGCACCGCACCGTAGAGGGCCGTGTTGGCTGCGGAAAGGGCCTGGTTGACCGGGTTTTGCTGATCCCAGTTAGCGGGGTCGTAGTTGCGCCGGAAGCCTCGTAGCTTGTGCCGGTCTGCGAGTGAGCGGTAGAGGATTTTCATGCGTTGGCCCTCTAGGCCGCGCAACGTGTTGAGGTTGGTTCCCTCGGGCACCGGCATCTTGAAGCGCATCTCGTACATCCGGGCAGCGACCGCGAGTCTCGCTTCGTCGTCGGCCCAGGCGCGCGCTTGGCGTTCGACCCAGGTCGTCGTCAGGCCGCTGGGTTGAGCACCGGAGTAGAGCCGGACGCTTCCGGATCCTGTCCACAGCACGGTGGTGTTGTGCCGAGCGCAGGTGGCCATGGCCGGTTGGGTGGCCGAGGTCCCAGGCCCCAGCAACAGGCAGGACAGCGCGGCCACCGGGAGGTATACACGGCTTGTCGTGCCGTCCGCCTGTTGCACTGAGGCGCAAACCCCGGTGTCGTCTTGGCTGACCCTCACGTGTTCGAGGTAGAGGAAGGACAACGAGTCGGCGACGCGAGGGAGCATTGCCACGGTGGGGGCAGTGAGAAGCCGTCTCGGGTTGTTGATCACGGCGCCTCTTCGGTCAGAGCGAGGCTGAGCAGCCCACATCCGTAGTTGCGTGCGCGGCCGATTCCCACATTCACCGCTGCACGCAGCCGATCGGGATCGGTCACCACTCCGATGCCTTCGAAACGGGTGACACCGTGGACAGCCGTGCAGCTCGTCTCCTCGCCACCAGGTTTCTTGTCCTTGTTGCGTTTGCTGGCACGGCCGAGAACGTCGGGCTGTGGTGTCGAAGTCAGTTGCAGCGGGTGCAGCCCGACTTCGGTGGACTTGCGCAGCCACCACAGCTCGGCTTCGGTGCCGTGGAGGTTGGCCAACTTCCCCCGCTTGTGCGGCTCCGCCGCGTTCCCGTGTCGTTTGGTGGCGTTGGCGTCGATCCGGTAGCGCACCCGTGCACCGGTGGTGAGCCGACCCAGCAGGGGGTTCAACCGTCGTTGCTGCGCTTGCGCCGCGAATTCCGGTGCCAGCGCGTGAACGTCGGGTTCCAAGGCGAGCTGGGCGAGAATCCGCAGTCCCTGCCGAGGGGCGCCCACCTGCTCGACCCGGTAGAGGAGCCCCGCTTCTCGCCTGGCCTCGTCGCCGAGTCCCGCCGGTGCCAAACGCATCAGATCACGATGCAGGGCGTGCCCGTCGATCTTGCCTCCGCTGAACAGGCGGCGGCACCCTGAGTTGACTGCGATCGCTACGAGCCAGGTGTCGTTCATGCGGTCTCTCCACGGACGTAATCAGCCAGCCGTGCCGGGTAGTCGCGCAGGTCGCGGACGCCGAGCGCGGGGTCCAGGGATTCGGTGTGGCGCCACACCGGGCGCGGGCGATAGGCACGATCGACGGTGGCGAAGGTGATGGGCACGTCGTGGATCTCGCTGTGGACTTCGTCCACCCTGCCCGTCGGTGTCAGGAAGTCGACTTCGACGTCGGCCCCCTCGCTCACTCGCCGCGCTAGGGGGACACCGGTCCGAAGTTCGGCAATCGGGTCCGACACAAGGCGGTCCAGCAGTAGTGGCGCGTCCGGCGGGCAAGACCGTCGTCCCAAGAACGGCTGCCACCGAGGTTTGAGCAAGCCAGCACGTGCTCGGTCGAGGATTTCATCCGGCCCGGTCACGGCGACGATGAACACCGCATCGGCCAGGTACTCGCGCCAGGTCTGCAGGGTTCCTTTCGCGTTCGGTCGCCCCTTGCCGTCGGCGGTGGGCACCTTCGGCCCGCGAACGGGCAACGCTCCGCCGGTCGTTTGGTAGTCGATCATGCGGACACCTGGACGGTCGATTCGGATGGTGAACGACAGCTGGGCCAGGTCGTCGAGCGATTCGCCTCGTGACCGTCCGAGCACGCACGCCAGCAGGCCGAGGAGTCCGGAACGAGTCGGGAACGCGGCGGTGTCACGCATGTCGAAGGCGCTGCGTTCGCCCCAGCTCTGCATTGGCCCGGCCAAGCGCAACAAGAACCCGCTCACGGCCGGGCTCCGGGGTAGGCGTTCGTGACGGCCACGCGGATCAGTTCGTCGAAGGACTCGTACCGGGTTCCGAGCTGAATCTCGGTCGCTTGCCCCTCTGCCAGCGCGGCAGCGGTGGCGGTGTAACCGGCATGGAGCACGTGGTCCTCACCCAACAACCGCGTCACGGTCCGGGATTGTTCGATCAGCCGATTCACCGATTCGACCAGATGTCCGCGCCGTCCCCACACCGGTGCTTCGAACGCGTTGGCAAGCGAGGCCGGGCGATCATCGCGCACCGCGATGTGCACCAAGTCGGCCGGGGTCATCGGTGCCGTCGAGTTCTGCTTGCCGGTCGGGAGCTTGTTGAGGAATCCATCCAGGAACGCCGACACCAACGCGGCTGCGGCATCGGTGTTACCGGCCAGGTTGTTCTCCCCGACGAGGTCGGTAAGGTTAATGTTGGCGTAGCGGTAGAAGGTTCCTGCGCTGAACATGGCCGTGTTCAGGTGTCCGCTGCCCGTGAGATTCAGCTGTTCTTCGACATCGTCGACAGCAGTGAAGAAGTCGTACTCGACCTGCGTCCCGTGCGTGGTGAACGCATGAGCGACTTGAACCGCACCGTCGACGTTGGCTCCGGGCAGCTCCGCCAGCATCCGGCCGAACAGGTTGATCGTTCCGCTGCGGCGGCTGAGGATCTCGGCGACGTCTTCGTTGGGAAGCTTCGCCTTGACTTCGGTGGCCTTCTTCGCTCGCTTGGACTCGGCCAAGATCGCGTCACGATGTCCTGCTGCCAGCTGCGCGAGCTCGTCGATCCCGGATTCGGGCAGCAGCAACAACACGTTCGTGGTCAGCACGAGCGAGTCGTTGTCGTCCTTGTCCGGTTGAAGGCTGATTCCCTTGCCCGCCGAGACCGCCACCTGAATTCCAGCAGCGTAGGCCTCTTCCTCCGCCCATCCCTGGGCTTGGAGCCGTTCCGCAACTCCACGCACGACACGCCGAGTGCGCACGGTCCGCTCGCCGAGCTGCTCCTCGACGTGCTTCCTGATGACGCGTTTCCAGCTCTGGCTGGAGATCCTGGTGCGCTCGGCTCCACCGAAGACCACGGTCTTCGGGGCACCGAGGTCATCACGATTCACGTTCGAGAACGGAAGCGCTTGCAGCACATGGATGTCAAGATACGCGGGAGCGGTCATGCCTGGTCCTCCTGAGATGCGTCGTCTTCTGGGTTCGTCTTCTGAGTTGTGGAGCGGGCGGTCAATCCCTGGTAGAACTCGCGCAACCAGCCGGCAGCGATGCGTTCACGGTCGATGTCCCATCGAGTGAGGTCGTCGACCAAGTGGGTCCACTCGACTTCCACTCCCACCCCGCGCAGGTGGTGCACGAGCCGGGGCAACTGACGATGAAGACCGCGGGAGTCACCCCGGCACAGCTGATGAAGACGTGCTTCCACCGACTTTTCGGTGATCTCGCTCCGATTCACCGCCAACGCGCAGCTTCCGCCCAGCGTCCTCGTCCGCCGAGACTCCTTCTCGTTCGCGTCGGCTGCCGTGACGTCTTGCTTGCGGTTGCTCGCCGGTTGCGCGCACATCATCGCCGCTACCGCGAGGAATGCCTCTTCCTCCCGCTTGGGCAGCTCTGGCGTCAAGAAGGCACTGATCTCCCGGTACGCGCGGAATGTCCTCGGTGAGCCCGGTTCATGCCCGAGAGCGGACCGGACTGCGGCGCGTCGGCCCGGCACCAGTAGCACTTCCCGCCGGAGGTGCATGACCATGTCAGCGGCTCTCTTGCGGCGGTCTTCGCGGCGCCGCTGAGCGGAACCGGATCCGGAGAGTTCAGTCATTCTCTGCTCCGTTCTGGGTTTCCGGGCCGGCCTGGTAGCCGGTCCACAACCTGCGCCGGTTACGCTCGATGATCTTGATGTCGTCGGGCGTTCGCCGAACCATTCCAGTGGCCGTGTCGTAGGACTTCAGCGCTAGGTGGATGAATCGGTTGACGATGTTGAAATCAGGGGGTTGCTCAGTGCTGATCGCCTGCCAGAAGTGGTGTTCGGCCCGTTCCCAGTAGTCGCTCATGCAGGAGTGCAGCCACGGCACGCCACCATCCCTGGACTTGCCGGCGCGCGACGGTCGCACACGGACGAGCTCCCACCACGCCTCGGTCAACGCGCCGCGGAGATGCCAGCCCCGTACTTCGGCGGCTACTCGCGCGGACCGCAGGCGCCCGAACCGATCCGGATCGACCTGCTGCCACAACTCCTGCTTGGCAGGGGTCGTCCCGGAGTAGAACTGCTTGTCCTTCGCCTGGCTGCGATCCTGCTCGAAACCCAGCGCCTTGATCCGCACAGCCCGCCCTTGCCCCGACATCAGATCGTCGAGACCTTCGAAGACAGTCGGCCGTTGGTGATCCTCGTGTTTTCCGATCAAGCAATCGAGGTCCCGCCACGCCGCGCGAGAAGCTTCCGCCGGCTGCGGATACGGCAAACCGTCCCTGCTCGTGCGGTAGATCAAGTACGGATCTTGCGCCGGACCGCGGGCAAGGCGCCAGGCCCAGGTGATCCGCGCGTCGACGACCGACTCACCGGACTCGTCCGGGTCCAGGAGGACGGCGTGCTGGAAACGATTCGCCAGCAGCCCACCGACACCGGTACCAGGTGACGGTAGAGCACACGGATCACGCGGCTCGTCCTCCCACAAGGCGGGGCTCGACTCCGAAGCCGGCATGAACGGCATACCGAGGATCAAGGTCTCGAACAGGCTCTCCCCCACCGGGTGATAAGAGACCGTTCCCCGTAGCGGCCCGGCTTTGGTGTCAGCAGCAGCGGTTTCTCCGACTCGCCGAGGAGTGCACCGCCCTGGTACGCCGAAGTACAGCCACGCCAGTAGCGCGAACACTGCATCGGCCGCGGCGAGCGGTGGCGGCTGGTCGTCCACTGTGTGCGCGAGCCATACGAAGCCCTGGCCTGCCGCTCTGCCCAGCGCGAGCTTGTTCACACCGGAGCTGGTCACCTCCCCCTTCACCGTGCGGCACTCGTCCAGCAGCCGCGGGTCTTGGAGGAATGGTGTACTGCTGGCCGTGTGGAACAGTTCGAACCGGCCCTCGTGTTGAGCGAAGTACCGCTGCACCGCACCCGGGTCGAATTTTCCCTTGTCCAGTACGGCTAAGCGTGCGTCCTCCCAATCGGTACGGCGATCCAGTGCGTCCAGTCCGCTGATGCGGGCCGCCATCACCGTCAATACCCGGAGGAGGCCCGCCAGCGCCGGGGGGTGCGGCACCTCCACATCGGCGATGTCCGCCGCGCGCACCAGCAGCTCGCGAAAGCCGACAGGAGCGTCCGGGTTCTCGTCGGGAGATCGCCCCGGACGCCAGCGCACCCGGCAGAACCCGCGCTCTGCCAGGTCGAAGCTCGGTGGCATCGTGCCTCCTATCAGCCAGGACATACAGGACGGTTAAGCTGCGGGCCTCTCCACGGATGTGGAAGTGGCCCAGGTCGGGCGAGACGATCGATTTTCGACATTCGGTGCTCTTCACAGCGGTGAAGGCGATGGAGCACTTGGGCTTCGTACCGCGAACTTGCGGCGCGGCCGCTTCGGCAACGGCCGGACTTCACCTCTGCCATGATCATCACTTGTAGAGCATGATCGAGCACCGAGAGTAACTATACAAGGGTCGTGCGTAGCTAGTCGCCAGGGTCTGCCTTTCGGTACGACTCGCTGCTCAGCCGCGTCGTCTCAGCCACATCGCACAGCCCGAGCTCGGGATCAAGGAGCAGGAACTTCCGGCCTACGCGGGCCGGTCGAACGTTCCCCTCATCGTCGACTCGGTGCGGTAGCGCGACAAGGTCGCTCAGGGGCCAGAGGGCATGCCACGGCTCGGGCAAGGTGTGGTTCTCATCGCGGTCACGCACGAGCGAACCTGGCGCAGGGATGGTGTGCCGCATGACGGCGATCGCCTCTTCCCGGGAAAGGCGATCCCGCTCCGGAATCGGCAGCCTCTCTCCTGCCGGGTGCCCGAGCCGGAGCTCGCCCGAACCGTCGATGAAGACCGGCAGCACTCGAACGGAGTCGGCGTTGAAACGCGTCGTGGCCTGCTCTTCGTCAACGAGCTCCTCCGACAGACCGGCAAGGCTGGCCAACTCGCGAATCGGCCGGATGGTCACCCGCTGCGCAGTCTGCGATTCGATCATGCACCGGGCGCTGCGCTCCAGCTCGACTTCGGCGAAGCCCGTCAGCAAGTCGTCGTCGAGGACCGGGAAGTCGCCGGGATTGCCACGATCAACGAGATCTTGGACATCTTCGGGAATGTTGATCGGCTGCGGATCTCTGCGGCGGATCAGTTCATGGGCGCGGATCAGGCTGGCCCGCGGGTAGATGTAGCTCCAGCTGCGCGGCAACTCACCGAGGTCGAGGTCCGGCGCGGTGAGGACGACCATCTGCCGATGACCGCCCCGGGCAGGATCAGCCCACGCGGGCCGCTGGTCATCCCACCCCGGATGACGTTGCAGTCGGCCTGCTCGTTGCAGCAGCAGCTCGATCGGCGCGAGATCGGTGACGACGAGGTCGAAGTCGACATCAAGGCTTTGCTCCACGACCTGTGTCGCCACCAGAATCGTCCGTTGTGGACGTCCTCGTGACCCGTCGGGCTTCCCGAATGCTTCCAGCACATCCTCGGTGATGGTTGCCCGCTGATGCGATGGAAACCTGGCGTGCAGCAGCTTGCGAGTGATCCCATTCCTCGCAGCCCACTCACTCAGACCGGAGAAGGTCTGCTGCGCTTGCGCGACGGTCGTGCAGATCACCACGGCACAGCCACCATCGATCACCGGGGCCAAGACCTCCTGCAGCACCGGGACCCGATCTGGCCGTTTGCCCGCTCCCCGACCAACGCCACGCAACGAGGCCTCTACCGGGCGCCTGCGGTCAACTGGGAAGGACACCGCCCGTGGTTCCGATTTCCGGCCACGCTCAACGTACCTCCATCCCGGATAGGGAATCTCGAAGTCCGTTTCGACTTCCGCACCGGTATAGGCGGCCGAGAGCTCCTTCGCGATCGCCTTCGGCAACGTTGCGGACAGCAGCACCACGGGTACGCCGAGCTCGCCCAGCCAGCCGAGCAATTCCCGCAGCAACTTCCGCATGTAGCTGTCGAACGCGTGCACCTCATCGATGATCACGGTCTTCCCGGCCAGCGAGAACATTCGGAGTGCGTTGTGCCGTACCGGGAGCACGGCCAACAACGCTTGGTCGATGGTGCCCACCCCCACCCCGGCCAGCAAGCCCCGCTTCGCTCCTCGAAGCCATTCCGAGGAGTGCACCCGAGCTTCCGCGTCGCTGACGATCCCCTCTGCGGTACGCGCCTTCGCCAGGATCTCCTCCACCGGGCTCAGCCAGGCCATTCCGTGGAGCAGTGTCTGGCTGGCAGTGGTTTCACTTCGACGCTGCACGTACCGTCCGACCCTGCTGAACATCTGGTCCGCCGTGGCCATCGTCGGCAAGGCGACGAAGATCCCTGACGTCCCGGCAGCCGCCCCCATGATCCGCGCAGCGTGCAATGCGGTTTCGGTCTTCCCGAAACCCATCGGCGCAGCAACCATCAAGAGCCCCGGTCCGGTCACCACACGCCGCAGTTCTGCCGCGATGTCGGCTTGGAGCGCGTTGGGCGAAAACCCGGGGAACTCCTCGCCGAAGTCTCCCTCCTCCAACTTCAGCCTGAACAGACCCGCGCTACGCACCAGCTGTCGAGCGGGACTCAGCGAAGCCTTGAAGAACCGACGCAACGAAGGGACATCACCGACGGCGGGAACCTTCCGAACCTGCTCACGGACGAAGTCGGCCTGGCTGACCAACCAGTCGGCGACCACCACGAGCCCTGTGATCAGCACCGCGTCTTCCACAGCAAGCCGAGGAGGTACAGATGGTTGCAGGATTGCAGCGAGCACGTCGAGCATCGCGGCCCGCTCCGCTTCCCACACCGGTACGGAGCCAAGCCCCTGTGACGGCAGGTGCGCAGGCATCAACCGCGCGCCCTCGACGCTGTGGAACCGCCCGTGATGGCCTCCCAACAGCTGTGCGACCAGCCGACCCACCGACCGAGCGGACCGCGACGGGTACCCCAGAACGCCTAGTCCGGTGGGCAGCCACAAGTTCGTCGCCTGGTCATGCCGAATCCGAACCTCCGCCGCATCCGCGGGAAACTCCGGAGGCATCGGCAGCTGCAACGCGAATGAGGGGGAGATCTTTCCGATGTCATGGAGTGCCGCCCAGAACTCCAGAACAGAGCACGTCTCTGACTCGCTCAAGCCGAGCTCCGCAGCCAACCGTCGTCGAAGACCTGCCGAGAGGAAGTCGCGCCACAACGCGCGCACCGCCGCTGCAGCGTCCAGACCGTGGCAGACAACGGGATACCGAGCTCCCCCGAGCCCGCGTTCCTTGCCCCACAGCCGCAGATCAACCACGGGGTCGGCCACTGAACCTCCCAAAACCAGAGAACCCGATCACCGAGCGGCACGTTAACGGTTACCTACGACAAACCGGGCCGCGTTATGTCAAAGCTGGTGCCAACGGGTGAACCGCGGTTCGGATAGCCAAAGCCATCCACCGCACCCATGCGCTAACGTCGCCGCATGGTTCCGTTCGAAAACGTGCAGCGGCGTTCCTAAAACCCCAGTTCGCGAAGGGTGCTCTCCACGCACGTGGAGGTGGTCCGATCAACATCAGGTCAGTACTGTTCAGCGGTCGGTGCTCTCCACGCACGTGGAGGTGGTCCGTGAACACCGGCGACGTCGACACCCGCACGTGGGTGCTCTCCACGCACGTGGAGGTGGTCCGACAACCGGCCCCGCCGGCACTTCGACCGCTGAGTGCTCTCCACGCACGTGGAGGTGGTCCGGCTCCTCAGGGCCAGCTCTACGTTCCGAAGGAGTGCTCTCCACGCACGTGGAGGTGGTCCGTCGGCGTCGCACGGCGCGAGGTAGATCCGGTCGTGCTCTCCACGCACGTGGAGGTGGTCCGCCGACATCCACGGGGCGATCCGCGCGGCCGAGGTGCTCTCCACGCACGTGGAGGTGGTCCGTTGCTGAGCGCCGGTTCCGGCGGTCGGTGACGGTGCTCTCCACGCACGTGGAGGTGGTCCGGGGGAGCCAGCGCTGTCGCTTCTTCACCTGGCGTGCTCTCCACGCACGTGGAGGTGGTCCGCTACTTCGTCGAGCTCAAGCGCGGTCAGCAGAGTGCTCTCCACGCACGTGGAGGTGGTCCGCGGCGCGAAACAGCGTTCGCCGCTGGTCATGCGTGCTCTCCACGCACGTGGAGGTGGTCCGGCGGCAGAGGACGAGCGAGCACGCAAGGCCGCGTGCTCTCCACGCACGTGGAGGTGGTCCGGCGTACGAGCAGGGGTTGAGCCTGTTCGACCTGTGCTCTCCACGCACGTGGAGGTGGTCCGTAGCCCCGCCGGTTCTGTCCCCCGATTTTCACGTGCTCTCCACGCACGTGGAGGTGGTCCGCCACTACGGGCTGAATTTGGTAGACGTGCTGCGTGCTCTCCACGCACGTGGAGGTGGTCCGTGGACGCGGCGCCCGACACGGCGCCGCGGGTCGTGTTCTCCACGCACGTGGAGGTGGTCCGACTGCGACGTGGGAGAGCGCCCTGCCGACGATGTGCTCTCCACGCACGTGGAGGTGGTCCGGCAAAGGCAACGTTCGGCCCTCCGGCGCCGTCCGTGCTCTCCACGCACGTGGAGGTGGTCCGCCCGGCGTGGAGATTGCACGCGAGCTCGGCAGTGCTCTCCACGCACGTGGAGGTGGTCCGAACTGGTCCAGCTCGCCCGACGCCCGCTTGCCGTGCTCTCCACGCACGTGGAGGTGGTCCAAGGGCCCCGGCGGGGGCAACCGCCGAGGGCCGTGCTCTCCACGCACGTGGAGGTGGTCCGGTTTTCGCCGAGTTGGGCCGATTCACGGCGGAGTGCTCTCCACGCACGTGGAGGTGGTCCGTCTCGGTGCACAGCCAGAATCGCGTTCGCACGGTGCTCTCCACGCACGTGGAAGTGGTCCGCCGCCCGGATGTCCAGTCCGTTGAGGGCGGCTGTGCTCTCTACGCACGTGGATGTGGTCCGCGCTGCGCGACGGGCCGGTCACTAGGCTCGAAGTTGCGTCGCCTCCACCGAGGTCGTTCGTCGGCAGGTCGGGCCATCGTGCTCGACGAGACGGCCTGCGCCTTCGCGCAGGTGCTCAGGGCTTGCCCGAACGCTTCGGATGCTCCCGCACACCGAGGGGCCTGCACCGGTCCTGCAGGCCGGTTCACGCCGTCCGCTGGCGTGGTTCTTCGCCGAGGAGTGTGCGCAGGGTGTCGGCGTTGGGCGGTGGGTCGTGTTGGGGTACGAGTCCGGCGGATCTCCAGCGGGCGAGGATGCGGACTCGTTCTCCGGGGGTGGTGGCGCCGCGGATGCCGTGTTGTTCGGTGTGGGGGCGGAGGAGTTCGTCGACGAGGCAGTCGATGAGCACGGGGCAGGTTCGGCAGATCGCTTTGGCGTTTTCGCGGCGGCGGTGGGCGTCGCTGCCGGATTCGCGGACGTCGTCCTCGCCGAACCAGAGGCGGGGGTCGGTTCCGGCGCAGGCGGCTTCGCGTTCCCAGGATCGGACGTCGTGGATCTTCACGGGGTCCTCCCGAAGTGTGGTTGCGGACCGTGGTCGCGGACGCGTTGCGGCGGGGCGGAGCAGTGGTCGGTCGGCGGCTCGGGGTGCAGTCGCGGGTCGTGGCGGCGCCAGCCGCATCGGAAGAGCTTCGCCTCGTACATGGCGCGATCCGCCGCGGTGACGGCCTCCCGTAGCAGCACTGGCTGGCTCTGCAGGTCGCGCAGCAGTACCAGTCCTGCCGAGCAGCCGACGCGCACCGCGCGTTCGCCGAGCGGCAGAGGCGCGGTGATGGCCTCGAGGAGTTCGTCGGCCAGAACCCCGATCTCCGCCGAGTCCCAGTCGGCGAGGAACACGAACTCGTCCCCGCCGAGCCGGGCGAACACGGATTCCACCGGCAGTACGCCGCGCACTCGCCGCGCCACCACGCGCAGCACGTGGTCACCGGTGAGGTGCCCGAAGGTGTCGTTGATCTGCTTGAACCCGTCGAGGTCGAGCAGCCCGCACACGCTGCTGCGGCGCAGGGCTTCGGGGGCCGTGTGCTCCCACCCTGATCTGGTGAGCAGCCCGGTGACCGGATCGCGGTGGGCGATGCGGAGCTGGCGGGTGCGGTGGTGCAGGCGGTGGGCGGCGTGGGCCCAGCCGACTCCGGCGGCCACGGCTCCGGCGCCGGCCGCCGCGGTGCAGGTTTGGTGCATCCAAGGTTTCATTCCGTCTCCTCCCCCGATGAGATGGCGTGCTGTTCTGCCGCGTCGGCGGCGAATCGAGTGGGTCGGCAGCGGGCACCGACCGGGCGGTGGCGGCCGTCGAGGCAGTGGGCGTGGACCCAGTCGGTCAGCCGCGCGGCGAACCCGGTGCGGGTCTGCTGCAGCCAGAGCTGGGCGTCGCGGACGTTGGCCGTCGCACCGACGTTGGCGCGGCGCCACGAGTAGGCGAGCACCGCGACTTCCTCGGCCAGGCCGGGATGTTCGGCCCAGCACGGCGGGATCGCTCTGGCCGGGGAGCCGGGGTTTCCGAGGAAGGTGGCGTTGTACCAGCCGACGAAGTTGCGGACCGTCCACAGCGGAGAGTGCCGATCGCCGCGGTGTCGCCGGTCTTCGGCGGCTGCGGGCGGCACGTGCAGGACCCACGGGCCCGGTTGGTCGGCTGCGTCGTCCTGCTCCGGTTCCTCCGGTGCGCCGTGCTCCAAGGTTTCGATGCGCCCGCGCAGCGCGGTGAGCTTCGCGGTGAGGGCGCCGACGATCTCGGTCAGCGCCTCGATCGCGGCTTCCGTGCCGTCGTCGTGTCGCGGCCGGTCGCGGGGTACGAGCTCGTCGTCGTTCACGGGTTGCCCACCGCCTCCGTGGCGAAGCCGTCGGCGTCGATCGCGGCGGTGCCTGCTCGGACGGCTTCCTGGTCGGCTCGCAGCTGCGGCCAGTCGGGGCGTTTCCGCACGTCGACGGTACGGGCGAGGATGGGGCGCAGGTGCCGGTGGAAGATGAGCACCCGCCCGCGCGGCAGGGTCCGGACGGCGCCGGGCCGGTAGGTGGGCACGTCCTCGGTGCCCACGGAGGTGCGGCCGAAGCCGAGCAGCCCGTCGGACTGCTGCTGGTAGCGCTTGCGCTCGTGGTGGGCGGCCAAGGTCGAGACCAGCTCGAGGGTCTTGGGGTCCTTGATGCCGCCCCAGAACGTCAACGTGGTGGTGTTGTCCAGCAGCTGGCGGCGGCCGGACTCACCGTAGAGGTCTTCGAGGTGCGCCATCGACTGCGCGGCCCAGTGGATCAGCACGCCGCGTCCGGCGGAGTCGGCGAGGATCTCCGGGAGCTTCGGGATCGGGGTGGCGTCGTAGAGCTCGTCGAGGTCGTTCGTCGCGGGCGGGTCCAAGCGGCGGTGGGGGTAGCTCAACGCCATCTCCTGCTCGGTGGTGAGGATGTCCTCGACGAGCGCGGTCAGCACGGGTCGGACCTGCGCGGCCTGGTGCTTGTCCGCGACGAGGAACAGCGAGCCCTGGTTGGCCACGAAGGATGCGGCGTCGAACTCCTCCCCCGCCGCCGGGGAGCACAGCTCCCGCAGCCGCGGGTCCAGCCACGGTTCGATCACCCGGCGCACCGACAGCCATACCGCGTCGGAGGTTTCGGCGACCATGCCGATCTCGGCTCGCAGGTTGTCGGCCAGCTCGGGGAAGCCGTGCCGGCGCAGCAGTTCGACCGGCTCCTGGTCGGGTGGTTTCGTGATCGACCAGGCGACCAGGTCGGCGACTCCGCGCTGTGCGTGGGCCGCGGCGATCAGGTACGCCTGCACCACCGTCTTGGCCCGTTCCCGGAACACCTTGTCGTTGCCACCGGTGTGGGTCAGGCCGACCGCGGAGGCGTCCACGAGGGTTTCCGCGCGGCGCCGGGCGACGCCGAAGTCGCAGCAGCCGGGGATCGGGGACGGCTGGATCCGCGCAGGCCAGCGGACCTTGCCCGTGGTGTCGAAGACGTACACCGGACCGGCACCGGGACGTCGCGAGCGGGCCAGCGCGGCGAACTCCACGAGGTCCGGTTTCGTCGACGAGCACACCAGCGCGCCCGGTGCGGCGAGTGCCTTGTGCACGACGTCGGTTCGGCTCTTGCCGCTCTGGGTCGGGGCGAAGGCACCCGTGGGGTTCTCCAACGGCGTGCCCAGCAGCTGCCCGTGCGGTCCGCGGTGCAGCGGTGCGGCGACCTCCTCCAGCGGTGCACGGCGGCGTCGTTCGGCGCTGAGTCCGGGACGGGTCCACTCCGCGGTGCGGCGCGCGGCGTGCAGGGACAGTTCGCGGCGGATCTCCGCCCGGCTGGCGTGACCGAGCTCAGTGGGGCCGAACCGGGACCACGCCGCCATCCCCACCGGCACGCTCACCGCGCCACCGACCGCGAGGGTGCCGGCCGCGAACGTCCAGTAGAGCGTCGCCCTGCCCCGCAGCGCACTCGCCCACGGATCACCGAGCCCCGCCCCCGGATCGGACGGGGTCCCGAGCGCCGACAGGGCGGCGGGTAGCCAGTCGCCGAACTCGGGCAGCTGCCAGGACCCGCCGGTGCAGGCGGTGGCCACCACGGCGGCGAGCACGAGCACTCCCGCCAGCGCGAGCACGCTGCTGCCCGCGATCACGAGGAGCCCGACCACGGCCAGGTCGCGATCGACGGCCGGGGAGAAGGGGAAATCGGTGCGGTTCACGTGTTCGCTCCCCTCGCTTCGGTGACGCGCCGGATCGCGACGATCTGCGGTTTCCAGGCGTCGAGTTGTTCGAGCACGACTCCGGTGCTCTCGTCGTAGGCGTTGACGATCAGGCCGTGTCCGGCGTACATGCCGACGTGGCGCGGGTTGGCCGGTGAGCCCAGCGAGCCGGGGATGAACACGAGGTCTCCCGGCGCGAGCTGTCCCAGCGCGGCGACCGCGCGGCCGTCGTGGATCTGGCTGGTGGTGCCCGCCGAGATCGGAACCCCGGCGTGCGCCCACGCGGCCTGTACCAGGCCGGAGCAGTCGAAAGCGTCCGGGCCCTTCGCACCGAACACGTAGGGCTTCCCGAGCTGGGCGAGGGCGTACTGCACCGCCGCGCGCCGGGTCGGATCCGCCGGAAGCCGGTAGCCCGGCGGGAGCTGCTGCGGATCGAGCGGAGTGCTCGCGCCACCTTCGTCACCGCAGAGCGCGATCTGCTCGGCGGGCGTCGCACCCGTCGGGGGCGGCGGGTTGTCCGGGCCGCGCCAGAAGCGGCTCATCAACTCGGCCGCCGGGCCTTCCTGCGGGGCGTAGCGCTCCGGATGGGCCGAGGCCTGCACGGTCTGCTGCGCCACCCCCGGCGGAAGCCGCCACCAATCCTGCACTGCGATGAGGCGGTCCAGGAAGGCGTTGGTGGCGTACGTCGGATCGCTGACCTGCTCGGCGCTGCCCCAGCCTTGACTGGGCCGTTGCTGGAACAGCCCGAGGGAGTCGCGGTCGCCGTAGGGCACGTTGATCAGGTTCGATTCGACGATCGCGGTCGAGAGCGCGAGGACCGCTGCGCGTTGCGGGAGGCGGCGCTGCTCGGCGATGCCGGTGATGGTCTGGGCGTGGGTGAGCTGTTCCCCGGACCAGTGGTGGTCGCCGACCTGCCCACCACCGACCGGTCCGCCTCCGGTTCCGCACCCGGCGGTGGCGGCACCGACGACGGCGAGCAGCGCGACGCCGAGGATCAGCCCGGGTGTGCCGACCAGGTAGACCAGCGCGGCGGCGAGCGCCCAGGTCGCGCGCGACCCCGGCATCAGCGGCCCCCGTTCGCGCGCAACTGGGCGTTGGTGTCGAACACGGCCTTCTCGGCGCTGCTGAGCACCGTCTGGATCTTGAAGCCGGGTTGGTTCTCCAGCTTCCACAGCGCGCGGCCTTGGCGTTCCATGCACCAGCCGGTGGTGACGTCCTGCTCGGGTTCGCCGAGCCCGAGGTCCTCGGCCAGGTCGTCGGCGACCCGGGTGGACTGTCCGAACAGGATTCTCGTGCTGCACAGCGCGAGCAGGTCCTGCGCGATGGCGACTTCCTGCGATCCGGTGTTGCCGACGGAGAGGAAGTCCGAGGGCTTGTGCCCCACCAGGATCTGGATCTTCCGATCTGTTCGCGACAGCCGCAGGTCCGAGTCGACGGCCTGCACCGCCTTCACTCCGAGACGCATCTGCCGCCACACCTCGTCGCGCACCACGATGCGGATCTCCCCGTCCTCCTGCAGATCGGTGATCAGCGAGGACCACGAGCCGAGCACGGTCAGCGCCACCGCCACGGCCTGATCGCCGCGCGACCGAAGCCGCGAGAGGTCCATCGACTGGATCGGCGCCGTCCAGTCGAGCGCGAAGTTGGTGGGCTCGTCGAACAGCCCCGCCAGCGGCCCGGAGATCAGGTTGCCGAGCGCGTCGGTGATCGGCCGCAGCGTGTCGAGGAACTGCCGCTCGTCGGCGAACCGCGCGCGCTCGACCAGCACCGGATCGGGATGCGCCAGGGCGTGGTGGACCGCGGGCACGGTGACCTCCCGCAGCCGCGTGTAGCCGTCCTCGGCGCCGACCAGGCGCCGGAGCACGTGGGAGAGCACCGCCTCGTCGCTGACGGTGGCGGTGTAGCCCTGCGCTTCGGCGAGCGCGACCAGCAGCTTCGTCCACCGCCCGAGGACACCGTCGAGCTCGTCGCGCTGGCGGGCCACCGACCAAGAACCCCAGTTGGTGGTGATCGGCCCGAGGTCCAAGGCATTGAGCCGCGCCGGCGAGCCACGGCCGAGCGCGATCGGCTCGACGCCCAACGCGCGAACCAGCGGGCTGTACTCGCCCTTCACATCACCGGAGATCAGCGTGCGGGTGCCGAACAACATCATCCGCAGCAACAGTGCGACCACTGTGGACGACTTGCCGCGCCCGGGTTCGCCGAACACCACCAGGTTCGGGTTGGTGACCAGACCGCCGAGCACCCAGTCGATCGGGCTGCAGTGGAACGCGCCGCCGCTGAGGGTGTCGTAGCCGATGCGGGCTCCCATCGCCGGGTTCTGGTTCGCCGCCAGCAGCGGGAACAAGCCGCCGATCTCGTGGGTCGTCGCCAGGTACGTCGCCAACGGAGCTTCCGCGGCCGACCAGCCCCGTCCTGGAACGGACCGTCCGCGGCGCGGTGCGCGGACGCGGTTGACCGGCCCGGCCGGTCGAGGGTCCGCGGGCGGGCGCGGCGGTGGATTCGTCGGTTCCGCGCCGAACTGGGTGAGCAGCTGGGCGGCGCTGCGATCGCAGTGGCGCATCAGCGCAGACCTCCTCGGGAGCGGGGCAGCCCGATGCCCAGCGGCACGCAGGCGGCGACGAAACCGGAGTCCTGAGCCAGATCCAGCCGCAGCAGCCGGAACCGACCGGCCGAGTCGTTCTCCAGGCGTGCGGCGTGGTCTTCGACCTGCCACGTCGCGGGCACGGTCACCGCGGCGGCCACCGCGTAGCGCACCAGGCTGTGCCCGGCGGCCACGGCCCGTTCCTGCGCTTGGGCGCCACCGACCGCGCGTTCCTCGACCGCGGAGGCCGAAAATCCCTTCTTCGCCTTGAGATCGCGCAGTACCCCGGTGCGGAACCGGATGCTCTGCACCTCCCGGCCCGCGCGCCGCGAACCCAGCACCTCGTAGTGGATCGCCACGCAACGCCGCTCTCCGGCGGTGCGCACGGCCAGCAGCGAGGACAGGCTGCCGAAGACCGTGCCCGCTTCGGGCATCAGCACCGAGTACGACACCGTCGAGTACGCGTCGTGGTCGTAGCGGCGCATCGACGGAGACGGTGCCGCCACCGGGCCCGCGGCGGCCTTCGGCAAGCCCTGCTCCGCCGCTCCGGTCAGGTGCGCGGCGCGCAGCACAGCACTGGAGTCCGGGTTGAACGAGGTGCGCACCGCCTCGGCCAGTCCGGCGCCCGAAAGCCACTCCACCGAGGTCACCCCCGTGGTCTTGAGCGGGCCCTCCAGGCCGTCGAGGACCCGGTACAGCACCCGGGCGCGCCCCTGGACCCCACCGCCTGCGGCCGCCGCCGGTTTCCGCAGCGCGTCCTCGGTGCCGGAGACGGTGACGAACACTTCGTGCCGCACACCGGCGTTCCCGATCGTGCGATCCAGCTCGTCGGCCACCCGGCGGGCGAGCTCCGGGGCATCGGGGACCTCGTGCTCGCGGCGCCACACCTCGTGCTCGGTCCCGTCATCTGGCACCGTGCGCACCAGCAGCGAGAGCCGGTCGACGACGTCGCGGTGCCCGATGGACAGCAGCAGGTTCCCCAACCGGGCGGCCAGCCGCTCGCACTGCTCCCCCGACAGCAACCCGACCCCGGAGTGCGTCAACCGCGCTGACGCGCCCCACCGGCCGTCGCCGGTGTCGTGGATCAGGCACACCCGACCCTGGTCGCGCAGCGGCGGACCGTCCGGCAGCTCGACCCGCTGCAGCACGCCGGGCAGATCCGGCTCGTCCGGATCGACCGGGTGCCCCGCCGCCGCGGCGGACTGCCACCGCGACCAGCCGGTGGCCACGCCGAGCTGGTGCAGCAGCAGGTGCCCCAGCCAGCGCAGCGCCGGACGTCCCCGAACCGGCACCACCACCAAGGCCGCTGCCCCGCCGCAGCCGGCGAGCAGCACCAACGCGTCCAGGAAGCGGCCCGCCGACACCGTCCACAACACCGGCACGGCCAGGACCAAGCAGGTCACCGCCTGCACCGGAGTCAGACCCATGATCCAGCCGGCGCGTTCCGCGTGCGCCAAACCGTGGTAGATCCGCGGGCGATCGCTGTTGCTCATCAGACGTTCAACCCTTCGTCCAGGTCGCCACCGGCACCATCACCGCCGTCTCCGCCCGGCCCGCGACCGCGAGAACGGTCGTCGGGTGGTTCGTGATCTCCACCGGGCTCCGGAGGCTCCGGTGGGTGCGGTTCCTCCCCTTCCCCATGGCGAGCCGACGTCTCCGGCGGGTGCGACTCGGCTCCGTCTCCGCTCGGCACCGGAGGTTCCGGCGGCCGCGATGCACCGCCGTCAGGCGGCGGCTGGACCTGCTCTGCACCTCCACCCCCGGGCTCCGGCGGGTCCGGCGGGCGCGATGCTTCGCCGTCGGGCGGCGTCGGCGGGAACTGCTCCGCGCTCCCGCCACCGGGCTCCGGCGGGTCCGGCGGCCGTGTTTCGCCCCCGCCGTCACCGGTGAACTGCGGTCCGATCCCGTCGTCGCTCGTGATCGACCCCCGGTTGGCGGCAGGCGGACGGGGTGGATCGGTTTCGGCTCCGCCCGCGGCGTCGTCGTCCCGCTCCGGTTGTGCCGCGTCCGGGTCCAGCGGCTCGTCGGCAGAGCCGGAACCGCTCGCACCACCGAAGCAGTGGGCGTCGCCCTCGGGGTCTCCGAAGTCGGCGACCGCGGCGTCGAACCGCCCGGTCGCGGCGTCCTCCTGCGCCGAGCCGCCGTCGCCCGCCCCGGCCAGCGAGGTCGCGGCTTTCACGACCGGGTTGTTCATGCCGTAGGAGTCGATGCCCGTCGACGACGACAACGCGTCCCGGAACACGCCCCCGGCATCGGTGTTCGGGTCGACGAAGGCGAACAACCGGAACAGCACCAGCGGGCTGAACACGCTCAACACCAGCACGCCGATCCCCGCGAGCAGCGCCGACAACCCCTCCGCGCCCGCGACCAGACCGATGCCCAGCACCAGCGCGAGCGCGAGCACCGGTTTCATCGCGATGCACGACAGCAGCCACCGCACCGTCGTCCAGAACCAGCGCTTGGTGACGTTGGCCAGCAGTCCGGCCGCGGTGATCGGGATCGTGGCCACCAGCAGGTAGATCGCCGCTTCGCGGAACAACATCTCCAGCAGGTAGCCGACCGCCGCGGGCAGCACCCCGAGCACCGCGCACAGCCCGAGCACGACCGCCTTGATGCCTTCGCCCGTTCCCCCGGCGAACTGGGTCTTCCCCAGCGCTTCCTGGAAGTTCGCCGACTGCAGACCCGCTTGCAGGATGCCCTGGGTGAGCCCGTCGGCGGCGGCGAGGAACGCGCCGACCATGCCGACGGTGATCGCCAGCGCAATCCCGTACTGCAGCGGCCCGGTGGTCAGCCGCACGATCCCGCGCCCACCGCGCAGCGACGTCATGGTGAGCTGCCAGGAGAACAACCCCAGCGCGAGCACCCCGGAGATCCACAGCATCATCGGCCACAGCACCCCGACCGGACCGTCGTGCGGGTTCACCTCGAACACGGAGAACCGGTCGGCGAGCGCGAACGACTCCCGCAGCAGGTCGAGGCTGCCGTCCCACAGCGCCCGCATCGCGGACTCGAACGCGTCCGCCGCGAACTCGGCGATCTCCGAGCCGAGGGAGTCACCGATGTCGTCGAACGGCCACATCAGCCCTCCCGCAGTTCTCGGTAGCCGACCGACACCGAGGCGTCGCTGCCCGGCCACGCGCTCGGCGCCGGCGCGGCAGGCGGCGTCGCGGCGATCCGCCAGCGGTGCCCGTTCCAGCGCATCGCCTGGCAGTCCCCGATCCCGGCGGTGACGGTCTGGCCGCGGTGGTCCACGGAGAACTGGCCGAGCACGCACGCCACCACGAGCCGCCCGCCTTCGGCGGTGCCCTTGATCTGCCCGTGCGTGGGCTGGAAGTCGGCGAGCATCCCGGGCACCGGGCCGACGGGCGGCATACCCGCCGACATCCGCAGCGACCGCAGCAGCGAGTGCAGCCCGGTCTCAGCGACCCCGGGTGCTCCCGGTTCGGCGAGCTCGGTGAACCCGCGGGCGTAGAGGTCCGGATCGGCACCGCGCAGCGCGGCCTCGTCCAACGCGGCGAGCTGGGCGAGCGCGCCGCGCGCGGTTCCCGGCACACCACCGGGAATCCAGCTGCCCCGCACCGGATGCGCCGGCGGCAGGGTGATCGGCGGTCCTGCCGACCCGGTGCTCAACGGCTGCGGCCGCACGGCTTGGGCCGGCAGCACCGGCATCGGCCGGGTCACCAGCTCCAGCACGGACGGCGCGACACCACCGAGGTCGACCGGTTCCGCGGTGACCGGCTCGTCGGGCTTCGCGGGAGCTGGAGCAGGTGTAGTCGCGCGGGCCACGATCAACGCCGCGAGCACGACCACCAGGGCCAGCGCCCCGAGCACCACGGCGGCGAGCCCGGCCCCCGCTCGGCGGCGTTCCTGCGCATCGTCGCGCCGGGCGCTCACTGCCCGCCCCCGGCGAGTTCGTTGATCAGCGGGTACCCCACCGCGTAGAGCAGCCCGCCGGAGACCCCGCAGAGCATCATGACGACGCCGACCTTGCCCGCGCGGTGGTGATCCACCCACCGCCCGCCGGCCCACACCGCCAGACCCGCGAAGAACCCGACGAGCAGGGCGATCTGCGCGCCCCACTTGAAGAACCCCGCGACTTCGGTGATCTTGTCCGCGCCCGGTGGTGGTGCGGGTTGCGGGTTCGGGAGCTGGGACAGGATCGGAACCACGACGTCGAATCCGGAGTGGAGCATCAGCGGATCACCTTTCGGGAGAAGGACTTCCCTGCCGAGTGCGCCGGACCGGGCAGCAGGCGCAGGTGCTGCAGCAGCGGAATCGCGGCATCGCGCAACCGCGCGGGAGTGACCTCGGCGGTGATCCCGCCGAGCGCCACGGATGAGTCGTGCGGCAGGAACACCGCGTGCTGCAGTAACGCCGAGGTGCGCCGCCCGGCCGCGCCCGCGACTCCCGCAGGCCACTTCCGCGCACCCAGCACCACCAGCTGCGCCGGAGGCACGATCGTCCCGGTCCGGTTCCAGGACTCCAGCCGAGCCAGCACCTGCTCGGCGTGCAGCAACGACGGCCTGCTCGCCCGGCACACCAGCAACGGCCGTGGCACCGGTTCCCCGACGCGCAGCCACGCGCCCGCACCGGCCAGCGGGTGCGCGGCCACCCGCCAAGGGTCGTGTCCGATGTCGACGATCGTCGCCTGCACCGACCGAGCCGCCGCGGCGAAGAACTGCGGCGGCGGAACCATGCCCGGCGTCACGATCGGCAACGACGTCTCGATCCGCGCCAGCACCGCGTGCGCCCGCCACGACGACCGAATCCGCACGGCGGGATGCGGGCCGTCGAACACCGGCCCGTCCGAACGCGCCGCCGCAGCCAACCCCGACCGCACCGGATCCGCGGTGTCCACCAGCAACACCCGACGCCCCGCCAGCTGCAACGCATCCGCGAGCACCGCCGCGACCACCGACGCACCGGCACCCGGCGACGCCGCCAGCACCGGAACCACCGAGCCGAAACCGGACCAGTCCGCGCCACCGCGCGCACCCGGTGCGAGCCCCTGCCGCTGCACCACTGCGGCTGCTTGGCCGGTCGCCGCCGCCGTGCGGAACGCGACGTCGTCGCCCTCCGGCTCGACCGTGCCCGACTCGGCTGCCGCCACGAGCCGACCGGCTTCGACAGCACCGACGACATCCGGTGTCGGCAGGTCACCGCGCATCGCGTTCGCGGCACCGGCCAGCCGTCGATCACGCGCGATCAGGCCGCCTCCCGCACCGGCCACCTTCCGGAGCGCTGCGGTGCACGGCTGCCGCGTTCCCGGCGAGGCCCGGTCGACCGGCGACGCGGCGGGCGTGGTGCCTGGCTGCTGCTGGAATGAGGACATCACGATTTCTCCGACGTTCGATTGGCATGTGAACTGCGAAAACCGGGGCGGATCAGGACGTGCGGGTCCTGCGCCCGAAGACCGTTTGGATCGGTGCATTCGGCCGTTGTCGAGGCGTGCGGCATCGCGCCGCGCCGAGCAGGTGCAGCGGGTCGATGAAGTTCGAGATCGCCACCGGGCTCGTCGGCCTCGGTGACCGAGCCGGTGCTGCCCGTTCAGGGCCGGGGACTCAGCGGTCCCACCGACTCATGCACTGGCGGAGGCGTTCGTGGATCACTGCGCTCCACGGGCGTCACGTCCCGCGGAGCCAGCGGGGAACCGGCCGGGCCTCGCGATGCCCGGTGTGGTGACCGAGTGAGCATCGCGCTGACCGGTGGATCTTCCCCACTGATTTCCGCTATAGTGGAACGGACGATGCCAACGTAACCCGGCCGACCGGGAGCGTCAACTGTAGTGGTTTCTCAGCTTCATGATTCCGCTATAGTGGACTCAGGGAGTGGGTGGTCGACGTGGTCGACAAGACCGACATGAGCTTCGCCGCACGGCTGCGCAGGCTGTTCGACAGCGTCACCAAGGACGGCGGCGAGAAGTACACCGCGACCGAGGTCGCCGCGGAGATCACCGCGCGCGGCAAGGTCAAAGTGTCCAAGACCTACCTCTACGACCTGCTCAACGGGCAGAAGACCTCACCGAGCTGGCAGCTCGTCCAGGCCCTGGCGGACTTCTTCGAAGTCCAGCTCGACTACTTCTCCGACGACGAACGCGCCCACGACCTCAACCGCCAGTACGAAGCCCTCGCCGTACTCGGCGAAGCCGGCGCTCAACGCATCGCCGCCCGCGCCAGCGAACTCACCCCCGAAGCCCTCGAAAGCGTCATGCGCTTCATCGAGTTCCAAGCCGACCAGAGCAGGAAACAACACCCGGAAGGGTGAGCACACCTCATTGGCATCACCACGACGAGCGAGAGACGGTACAGAGGCGAAACGGAACTCAACCGGAAAGCGGGGCACCGGTGGCAGAGGAAGACGGGTTCGTCGAAGTCGTCGGCGGGAAGCTGTACTACGAGACCCGCGGTGACGGACCGCCGCTGCTGCTGATCCAGGGTGGCCTCAGCGAAGCCGGCGCCACGACCCAGCTCGCCGAGCACCTGACCGCCGCCGGGTACCGGGTGATCACCTACGACCGCCGCGGCCTGTCCCGCAGCGAGACCACGAGCGCCGAACCACCCGTCACGATGCGCCTGCACGCCGCCGACGCCGCCGCACTGCTCGACGCGGTGGCCACCGAGCCCGCGCTCGTCGTCGGCCCGAGTATCGGAGCCGTCATCGGCCTCCACCTCACCATCACCCGACCTGATCTCGTCGAGCTGCTGGTCGCGCACGAACCTCCGATGCCCTGCCTCGTCCGCGATCCCGAGCAGGAAGCCGGTCTCGACGCCGTCGCCGAGATCGCAGCCACCGGTGACGTCGTGGCCGCGATCCGCCGCTTCGCCGCGCTGGGTGGAGAACGGGACGACGAACCCGAAATCGGCGCTCGGTCACCGAAACCCGTCGGCGACCCCCAAGCCAACCTGCGACGCTTCTTCGACCACGACTTCTCCGCAGTACGCACTGCCGAACTGTCCTTCGACGAACTCGCCGCCGCCCGGCCCCGCATCGTCGCCACCGGTGGTGCTCGATCGCAGGGCAAGTGGGAACACCGCTGCGCCGAACGTCTCGCCGAGCTGCTGGACCGCCCGCTGATCTCCCTACCCGGCGGCCACAATGGACTCACCAGCCACCCCGCCGGCGCCACCGCGGGACTGCTGGAACTGTTCGCCGCGGCCAGAACATGAGCCGCCAGCGCAGTCTGCGGGCATGGCGCAGCGAGCTCGAACTCCGCCGCACCGTGCGACGGCTACTGCGCGAACTCGACCTGCACCCACCGCTGAACATCGAGCAGCTCTGCGACGCACTCGGACAGCGTCGCGGACGGCCGATCCGGCTGGTGCCCTGGCCACTTCCCGCGCCCGGCGCGTTCGGGCTGTGGATCGCCACCGCGGAAACCGACTGGATCCTCTACCAGCGCGACACCACCCCAGCTCACCAAGAGCACATCGTCCTGCACGAAATCGGCCACCTCATCAGCGGTCACACCTCCAACGAGGACGACGACGACATCTGGGCCCAGCTGTTCCCCGACATCCCACCCGACGTCGTGCGCCGCGCCCTTCGACGCGACGGCTACGCCCCGGCCGCCGAGTACGAAGCCGAAATGGTCGCCACCGTCATCAAGGAATGGGCCGAACTCCTGCACCGGCTCGAAGCCGCACCCGACCGCACCAGCCCTGCCTCCACCCGGATCGGCCGCGCCTTCGACGACCACCAGGGCTGGCTCTGATGCTGGTACCGAACCTGCTGATGTGGGCAGCCGCAGTGATCGCGGCGCTGTGGAAGCTCTCCCAGATCGCACGGGCACCCCGCGACAAGGGCCTGCACGCGGTCACGATCTGCACGGTCCTCGTCGTGCTCGCGCTGACCGCCCAACTGGCCGGCCACCTACCAGCCTTCGCCGCAGTGCTCCCGGCAGGTTTCCCGAAACTGGCGCAGAACACCCTGCTGACCGTGTTCTTCGCCCTGCTGATCGTGGTGCTGCACGGCAGCGTCGCACCGCACCGAGCAGCACGCCGCGGCTACCAGGAAATCGGCCTCGCACTGCTCACCTCCACGGTGCTGATCGCCACCTTCGCCGGGACCGAACCCACCGCCCGCACCAGCTACGAACACGTCACCACGCCCGACATGCTCACCTTCTACCTCGCCGGGAACCTCTACCTCGCCTACGCCTGCGCCCGCGGCGCCCAACTCGCCCGCGCCACCGCCGAACACACCCGCTCCCGCGCACGCCTGAGCCTGCACATCGCCGCCACCGGACTGCTCATCAACCTCGCCGGAGTCCACCTGCCCCGCACGATCTCCACCGGCAGCCGCCTCTTCCTCGGCGTCGACCCCATCCCCGGCACCGCCACCTGGACCACCCCGATCCTCGCCATCGGCATCACCACGTTCTTCCTCGGCATCGGCTACCCCGGAGCCCGCACCGCCCTGATCAAAACCCACCTCTGGTTCGAAGCCCGCCGAACCTACCGCCGACTCCGCCCACTCTGGGAAGCCCTCGTCGACCGCTTCCCCACCATCGCCCTGTTCCCCAAGGCCTCCTCTACCCAGGAACGCCGACACCTCCGAGCACTCCGCCTCCGCACCTACCGCCGCATCATCGAAATCCGCGACGGCCTCGTCTGCCTCAGCCCCTACCTCCCCGAACCCGCGGACACCGCACACACCCCCGCCGAACACGCACAACTCATCCACGCCGCACTCCACCGCAGCACCGACCCAAGAGCCCCACTCCGCGCACCCAGCATCATCGCCGCGCCCACCACCACCGCGCCCAGCGCCGACACCCAGCAACTCATCGCCATCGCCGACGCACTCGTCGAGCTGAGATCAAAGACCGCCCCACACACTTAGCCGACACGCCGTCCCCACCAACGGCCAGACCAGCGCCCGCTCTCCCAGGCCACCCAACCGGTACTCTCACACCTTGCTGGTCACTGGCTTCGCCAAGACCCGCGCCCTGCTTTCGGCCCCGCGGATCCCCTCGAACCTGACCCGACCAGACCGAGTTACCCGGCGCCGATCCCCTCACCAGCCAAGAAGACCTCGCTGCGCACGATGGCGGACAGGGATACCCCGGGCACGCCTACGCCCGCCGTTTCGTGACCTTCCGGTTCACCGTCCGGCGGGTATGACCGACGCTCGACTCGACCTCGGATAGGCTCACGAGGTCTCACCGATGTGGGAGTGGCCCGGCTGCAGGGACCTCGACGGGCACTCATGCGAATTTTGCTCTCCACGCACGTGGAGGAACGCAGGAAGGACGCACCTCCGACCTTCCTGCCTGTACCGCCAAGACGGCCGTTCAGCGGTAGCGCCACCAACGCAACCAGTAGCCAAGGATGACGAGAAGCACCCCACACAAGACATGGACGGCGAATTCAGGCGAAATGGTCAAAACCCACTCCTCATAAGGCTGCCGGGACGAACTCGATCGTCTTCACTTCTAGTGATCGTAAACCGTGAGTACCTGACAGATCACTCGGGGTACACACTCACTTCCGCTGCGCCTCCCGCCGAGGCTCGTGCTAGGGCGACGATCAGGTCGGGCGCCGTCTCGGCGGCGTGGGGAACGACGCACCTCGCGACCACGGAACTGCCGCCACCCGATCACTCGTTCTTCGCCGCGCTCGCCCCGAGTAGGTCCGGCCGGCCTGCTCGCGGTGACGCCGACCCGTCAGCTGTCGCGCTCGTCCTGGTGTTGGAAGGCGTTCGTCCTCGGCACGCTGAACATCGGCGCGTACTTCCCGCTCCTGTTCACCGCGGTCGAGCCCCCTCCCGGGGCATCGCAGCGGCCCTCACCGCAACGCAGCCGCTGCTCTTCGCCGCGCCGTCCTCGGCTCTGCTCGGCGAACGGCTGTCCGGGCGGCGGATCGGCTGGGGCCTCGTCGGAGTGCTCGGCGTCGTCCGCGTCGCGCTGGGGCCCGCGGCCGCGTCAACGCCACCAGGATCGGCGCAGGCCCCGCCGGCGCGGCCGCGATGGGTTTCGGAACCGCCCTGACCAAGCTCTGGGCGCGACCGGACGGCGTCGCACCGCCCGCGTTCGTCGGTTGGCAGCCCAGCGCCGGCGGGATCGTCCTCGCGATCCCGACGCGGACGATCGATGGCGTCCCGGAGCACATGGGCAGCCCTCAGCCGCCGGGTTCACCTGGCTGGCACTGATCAACGGCCTCGCCGCCCACGCGTTATGGTTCACCGGTGCCCGCGCGCTCTCGCGACCGCGACCGCACTGCTTGTTGCTCTCGCCACTGGCTTCGCCGCCGCCCTCGGCACCGTGGCCCTGCAGCAGTCCCTCGCTCCGGTGCAGCTCGTCCAACCATCGCAACCCATCGGACCATCCGGCCGCGTGATCACCCTCCCCCGCTTCCCTCGAGCTGGCCGTCCCTCTGCAGCCCCGCCCCCGAACGGCACCTGCAGAATCACGTCAACACCCGAAGCAGGCACTCAACCGACTTTCGTCAGTGACACAACTGCCGCTACGCAGGCGAACACCTCGACGTTTGACTACCGGCTATTCTGGACCCACACACCACGAACACACGCAGCGAAACGGACTCCTTTACTTCGCTGGGTACACTGAGAACTGACCTCGAAGAACAGACCTGAGCATGCCGCTGACCCCCGATGCAACTGGGGGTCAAGGGGTCGTGGGTTCGAATCCCGCCGTCCCGACGGTCTGAAAAGCCCGCTGATCTAGCACGAAAGTGCAGGTCAGCGGGCTTTTTGATGTTGCAGTGTCGATCATGCAGTGGATCTTCCCGGTACGGCTGTGCCGATTTTTGGGAGGATTTTGGGAGGATTCGTCCGCGCCCCGCGAAATGGGGTCGCACGGTGGGAGGATTTCCTGGTCACCCAGTCAGGTGATCTTCGCGACAACGCCCACATCTGTCTACGCCGCCGTACTGCGAACCGAGAACCCGTGAACCCGACAACCAAGCTCCGCACCGGACCGCGATCCGGAGTGAATGAAAACGGCACCTACCCGAGATAAAACACCAGCTCAAGAAGTGTCGGCCCCGCGCACGCGGGGATGGTTCCCTTCCCCGTACCGGGGTGGAGCGCGTGTACGGGTCGGCCCCGCGCACGCGGGGATGGTTCGTACGAGCGGATGGCCCGCGCCGCGCTGGACGCGTCGGCCCCGCGCACGCGGGGATGGTTCCGGGGAGCTCTTGTCGAAAGGAACACCCTCGACGTCGGCCCCGCGCACGCGGGGATGGTTCCCGTTGGGGCCGTTGAAGTGGGTCCAGGTCGAGGTCGGCCCCGCGCACGCGGGGATGGTTCGCGCGGCGGCATCCGTTACCCGGTCTGGCAGCAGTCGGCCCCGCGCACGCGGGGATGGATGTGTGGTTCCAGGTGATCACCTCGTCGGACCCGAGCACGCTGGGATGGTTGCGGGACCTGCTGCTATCCGAGGCCGTGGAGCGAGTCGGCTCGGCGCACGCCGAGCACCACCCCAGCTACCTGCTCACCGACCTCCGCAGAGAATTCCACCGACACGAAAACGCCCACCCGGCTGACTGCTCCGGATGGGCGTTCTCCATGACTGCGCTCAGCGGTCGAAGGTGCCGTTCTTGACCTCGTGCAGGAACGACGTCCAGCTGTCGACGGCGAACGGCAACACCGGGCTCGCCTCGCCGAGCTTGCTATCCCGGACACCTGTGACCCCCGGAACCGTCGCGACCTCGACACAGTTGCCGTTGGGTTCGCTCGCGGTGGCCTTGCGCCAGCCGGTGAACCTCTCGGTGGGGGGCATGGCCTGCTCCTTCGAGGTGGATCAGTCGAACTCGTCGGCCGCCCGGAGGACGAAGGCCCTCGACTCCACCGGATCAAGTGCCGCCCCGAGCAACCCCTGCCACAACCGATTGTAGGCACCCACGTGGGTGCTTCCGTCGAGATAGTCCCCGTTGCTGAACTGCTCGACGTAGACGAACTCCAGCGGCGGAGCGTTCGTGCTGACCGAGGGCACGCGGAAGTGGACGAACGGGAACGACGACGCCAGCGACGGGATCGCCGCGAACGGCAGCACGTGCAGGTGCACCGACGGCAGCTCGGCGATGTCGGCGAGATGCCGCATCTGCCTGGCCATCACCTCCCTGCTCCCGTACATGCGCCGTAGCGCCGACTCCGACAAGACCGCGGTGATCTCCGGCGAGCCTTGCTTGCGCAGGATGGCCTGGCGTTCGATCCGCGCCTTGATCCGGTTCTCGGTCTCCACGTCCCCGTAGCGGACGTTCTCGAACATCGACCGCATGTACTCCTCAGTCTGGAACAAGGCGTAGACCACCTCGGTCTGGTAGATGCTGACCGACTCGGCGTCGGTCTCGAGATCTACCGCCATGCGGAAGTGCGCAGGATGCGCCGAGCGGTAGCCGCGCCAACGGCCCCGGTTCTCCGCACCCTTGTTCAGCTCGCAGAACGCGTCCGGATCGATCGGCTCTCCACCGTCAGTCGGAGCTCCGTCAGCACCAGTGCCGATCACTTCCGCGTAGTGCTCGACCAACTCCCGCAGCGGCTTCTGCCGGATACCGGTGATGCCGTTCTCGAGCTTGCTCACCGTCGCCCAGGTGCGCTCGATGACTTCGCCGGCATCAGCGAGCTCTAGACCTGCGCGTTCGCGAAGGTGCCGCAACTCGTTGCCGAGCTGCAGACGCCTGACCGTCGGAGTTGGCATGCCGATCATTCTCCCATCCCGATCAGCAGCCGAGCGCAGCGAGCCGTGCCCGACACGTCAACACCACCCGTTCGATCGCATTGTCGGATCGAACTTGCGACGCTATCGTGACGACATTGCGAATCGAACTTGCGACTGGGAGGCCATGCATGGAGGCGACGGTTGATCCATTCGCCGCAGCAGAGCTGGGGCGGCCGAGCGTCGATACCGCGCCGACTCGGGCGGACGGAGCTGGTGCCGAAGCACTCGCTTCTCCGTCGACCGCGTTCTGGGTGGTGCCGCGCGGCAGCAAGGCACGGCACGTGGTTACCGCATCACCGGGCACCCACCGCGTGAACAGCACGATCAAGACGGCATGCGGTGCGGCGGTGACGCTGCCGTTGCCAACTCCGAACGATCGGGTTCCGAAGACGCGGTCGATCACCAAGCGGTGTGGTGAGTGCTCAGCCACCGCGCAGCGACTGAAGTTGCGCGACGTCGTCTGGGACTCCTGAACGCCCACCTGACGCGGACGGCCACGGACTCCGATCGGCCGCTGTGCGGCACGAACTCGCGAAGAAGGGAGAAATAGATGGGACAGGTACGGCACCGGTGGTGGCGCCGGTCGAGACCGACAGTTCTCACACGCCGGTGTGCGGCAACGAGCGGGGAAGGCTCACGGGATGTCAGCTGTGGTGATCTTGCTGGTTCTGGTTGTCGTGGCGTTGGTGGTGACGGCGTTGACGATGTTCGCGTAGCTGCGGTGGCGGGTCCGGTGTGGGTGCGGTTGGTGCGGGGTTCGCAGTGGCACCGGGCCGGGGCGGTGTGTGCCGCACGCGTGGGTGTTACGGCTGAGTTCTCCGGCTTGTATCCGCCGCGGGCGGGTGGGTTCGTGGTGTGCCTGGAGTGCGCGTTCGTCTCGGGTATCGCCGAGTGGGCGGCGGCGTTCGTGCCGGACACGCTTTCCGGACGCGTCGCGGAGGTCTCCGTGTTCAGCGAGCCCGCGTCCTTGCGCGCAGTGCGGGCCGGGCCGTGGAGTCCGGTACCGGGTCGGCACAGCGTCGATGCTCCGACCGGCGAGATCCCCCGCATTTCCCCGCACATCACGACGAACCCGTCGTGCCCGCGCAGCAATGTGGGCGTGGAGGCCCCCGGCAGCTGGTACCTGCCAGGGACTTCCACGCCCGGTGATCAGGGTATCCCCTCGGCCGCCTGATGTGGCCGCATCCCCGTGATTTTTCTTGATCGAATCGAGGTGTTCCTGTTGTCTTCAGCGACAGAGCTGCCCACGTCTTCGTCATCGGCTCCGGATATCGAGACGGTGCTCGAGCAGGGCCAGCAGGTGTTGCAGCGGCTTCGTGCTCTGTTCGTCGCTCTGCTCGGTGCTCAGGCGACCGACGAGGACTGCATCCGCGTAGCCGCGTCCCTGCGGCGGCTGGCGAAGTTGCTCGACCGAATCGCCCCCGCCTGCCCCGTACCCGCACGCCTTGACACCGCTGGCGGTCGTGAGCGGGTGTTTCCCGGGCAGCAGCGCTAGTTCCCTCCGCCGCCGGTACCCCGACGAACATCTGGCGGCGAGTGCCCCTCCTCCAGGACCTTGATGAGCCCCTCGATGGGTTCCGGAGGCGGGCTGGATGGCGTGCTTCCCCGAGCGCCATCCGGAAAAAGCCCGGCCGCACGATCCCCCGACGAATTCTCGATCGTGCGGCCGGGTGCCCCGCAAGCAAGTTTTCCTTCTATTTCCTCATTTTCTCGAAGTGATGTCGATGTCTCCTGATCCGCCGCCGTTGATCCACGCGCGGGTGTGCACGCTGCTGACCCGCGCAGGCGGGCACGAATGGCTGCTGATGCCTACCCGGGACGCGCAATGGCGGCTACCGGGCGGGGCCATCCGGGACGGGGAAACCCCGACCGAGGCGGCACGCCGCGTCATCCACGAGGACACCGGCCTCGACGAGGCGGGGGAACCGGTGCTGCGGGTGCACCTGTGGGTGCCGCCGTCGTTCCCCGGCGGCCCGGCCACCCCGACCTACGTCTTCACCGCACACGCCCCGGACTCCGTCGGGGAATGGGTCCATCACCGCGGCGCGGTCAGTCTCTTGGAACCCGCCGACCTGGTGTGCGTGGCCGACCTCGCCGACCCCCGCCGAACGCCATCAGTGCACTACCAGGAGCTCTTCGCATGACCACGAGCACGAGCAGAACGGCTTTCGCTATGCCCAACAGAACCTACGGGCTTCCCTGTGCCTGGCACTACCACCCGCCAGCGAACATCACCGTGCGCTGGGGCCGCCCCGACCACGCGTTCACCGTGCACCGCGGGAACCAGCGCGGCACCCGCGACGACCACGCCCTCATCGCTACCGTCGCGGTCGCCCAAGGCTGGCTCGACGACGACGAAGTGGCGCGCAGAGCGCGCGCCTGGGTGAGGGCCAACCCCGAGCTCGTCGGAGGGCACCGATGACTCCGTCCCGTACCCGGTACGCCTCGTTGAACCTCGACGCCGAGCTGAACCCGTCCCAACTGCTCGTGGCACGCCTGGTCGCCTGCGGGCTGACCAACGAACGCATCGGCCACACGCTCGGCCGCAGCGAAAACACGATCAAGACCCACCTCAACGTCGCCATGCGCAAGGCGAACACCACGACCAGATACCAGCTCGTGGTCTGGTGCTACGAGACACGACACCTGCAGCCCGGCCTGCCCACCCAGCCACGCCCGGGCGCGGCCACCGAGCTCGCCAGGCACTCGCCGGAGCAGGCCCGGCTACTGCACCTGGTCACCACGGTCCGCGCCGACATCGACGCCGCGCTGGCCCACGGACCATCCCCGCGTGCGCGGGGCCGACGCGGTCGTGGACGACACCCAGGCGTGGTCGGTGGGACCATCCCCGCGTGCGCGGGGCCGACATCTCGTTGAGCCGGAACAGGTCCTGGATCTTGGGACCATCCCCGCGTGCGCGGGGCCGACACTTGTTGACCTGCGGTTTTATCGGCGGGTGGGGTGGTTTTCATTTAGTGCGATTCTAGTGTTGATCATGTTGGGGGCGACGGTTGCGGGCGGAGAGGATGAGGCCATCAAAGTCGGTGGGGCGCCATCGGTCTGTTCCGGCGGTGCGGACGGCCCAGCCTTGTTCGTTGGGTGCTTGTTCGACGAGAATGGCTTGGCCGTCGCGGATGCGGTCGGCGAGGAGTTCCCAGAGTCTGTCGCGGATGCGGCGGCTGGGGTTGCCGACGAAGACGCCGGCGTGGACTTCGACCATCCATCGAGTCAGGTGTCCGCGGAGCCCTTCGGGTGCGGCGATGAGGATGATGATGGTCATGACCTACCCGTGCCCTGGCTGGGCGTGTCGAGTTCGGGACCGATGACGGCGATGTGTTGGTCGTCAAGGTCGGGTTCGGCGAGTTCGGTGTCGTAGTCTTCGTCGAACACTCCCCAGTTCACCCCGCCCGCCACGGTTCCGGCGTGTTCGTCCCAGAGGTGGTTGGCATCGGAGTCCGGCGGTTCCTCGCCTTCGGGCAGCAGCAAGGTCTTGATATCGCGGACGATCGTGGTCAGCAGGTTCGTCTCGGCGATCCGGTCCCGCAGCGCGGTGCGGGCATCGCGTTCTTCGACGAGTCCTGCGGCGGTGAGTTCGAAGGCGAGCGGGATGGTGTAGTCGGCTTTGTAGAGGTCGGCGATGTCCATGACGAATGACGTTGCCGCTCCGGTGTGCACGAAGCCGAGTCCGGGGCTGGCTCCGAGTCCGACGATGACCGCGTGGCAGATGCCGTAGAGCGCGGTGTTCGCCGCGGAGAGCATCCGGTTGAGGTCGTCGCCCGCGGCGAATGCGTCGCCCGGCTTGTAGACGCGGCCGTGCCAGGCCAGATCATGTTGATCGGCGTGCTGCTTGTAGAGCTTGCGGACGCGGGTGCCTTCGCGGCCGCGGAGTTGCTGCATGGTCAGTTCGGAGACGTCCTCGCCTGGGAAGCGCATGCCGTACATGGCCCGGGCGACGCGCAACCGCTCCGGTGGCCTGCTCACCAGCCAAGCCTGGCGTTGCAGCAGGGCGGCGCCGCGGCTGGGGCCGAGCCCTGCCGCGTAGAGGCGCACTCCTTGCTCGCCGACCCAGCACACCGCGGTGCCTGAGTCGGCGAGCAGCTGCATGGCACCGTGCGTGACGCGGGTTCCCGGCCCCAGCAGCACCACGGCGACGAGCGCGGCCGGAAGTCGCACGGTCTCGCGCTTGTTGATGATCGCGATGGCGTTCTCGTCGCGGTCGAGGTGGCTGCGTTCGATGTAGACGCTGGAGACCCGGTCGGTGAGTCGGTGCAGGTCTTGCGGATGGGCTTTCCACCAGATGTCCGCCACCTCAACACCCGTTTCCGGACGTGAGCGGGGCAAGGGTCAGCAGCCCGCAGCCGTAGGCCTTGGCCGGGCCGAACCCGGTGGTCAGGTGGTAGGTGAACCGGTCGAGGTCGATGATGCGCAGGCGGCCGTGGAAGGAAGCAGTCGTCAGCACGACCGACTTGCCCTTCTTGTCGAACGCGAGGCGCTGCCGGTGGGTGATGCGCAGATCGACCGCCGCGGCCGGATCGTCTCCGTCCTGCTCGGTGGGCGGCAACGGCGCGGGTGGGACTTCGAATCCCCACCCTTCGGACCGGGACAGGAACCAGCGCCACTGGTGCCCGGCAGTGCGGTGTCCGGCCCTGCGGGAACGGATCTTCTTCTCTCCGTGGTGCTCGTCGATGTCCTTTTGCGACGGTGGGATGTTCTGGACGGGGTTGGCGGTGATGCGGAAGGCGTACTCCTGGCCGGTCGCCAGGCGTTCGAGCAGCGGGCTGTAGTCGCGGACGAGAACCTGGTCTCCGTCTGCATCGGGCCAGCCGTACTGCTCGGTGATGTGGGACCAGTCCGGTTTGGACGGTGTGCACACGGTTAGGTGGGGACGTTGTGCTCGGTCGGTGTCCCAGCGCCACAGCGGCCGTTCCGTACCGGTGATCTCAGCGAGCCCCCCGACGACGGCACCGTGGGTGACGTGCGGGTTGGCCAGCAGCCGTCGACTGGCCGGGCGCAGGTGGTTGATGCGGATGCGGGAGAGGTAGGGCATGTCGGGTCACCAACCCAGCAGGGCGAAGGGGTCGTGGGAGGACGCGGCCGCCGCACCGCCGACGGCGGTCTCGCCGGTGGGCACGGTCAGCCAGGAGTGGCGGACTCGGCGGGTGCTGTAGCGGCGGTCGCGGGCGTTGAAGGACAGCGGCAGGTCGTTGACGACATCGGTGCCGTCTTCGTCATCGAACGTCGCCGGGAGATCCACTTCCGCGACGGATCCGCCCTGCCTGCGCCGGTACGCCTGACGTGCGTGCCGTGCGGCGTGCCAGGGCTCGCTGGTCAGTACGGCTTCGAGCATGCCGGGACGTACATCGAGCACGAGCGGTTGCGTCGGCGTGCAGCTGCGGCGTCCCAGCGCGAGAGGGAACGCCGGGCGGCGCACCGCATCGGCCAGTGCCCCTACGAGTTCGGGTTCCCCGGCCAGCGCGGCAACGAACACCGCGTCCTGAAGGTAGAAGCGGTGCGTGACGTGGGTCGGTTTCGCCGGGGACGTCGGCTTCTGCACGCCCTTGGCCGAAACTCCGGCTTGCAGCAACGGTAAGCCGCGGTAGTCACTGACGGTGTGGTAGTCCCGCAGCACGGTGCCGGGTTGGTCCACCCGCACTCCGCACCGCAACCCCGTCAGGTCGGTGAGGTCGTGCCCGCGTGGTCGGCCCAGCGCTGCGGCGAGCAGGCCGACGAGTCCGGACTTGGTGGGCTCGGGCCGGGTTTCGCGCCGGTTGAACGAGCTGCGGTCGCCCCACGACTGCATCGGCCCCGCCAGCCGCAGCAGCAGCACCGACGACTCCGAGGAAGGCTCGGGACTCATGCCACCTCCTGCACGGTGGGCAGGTGGGCCTGCATGGCGTCGAGTAGCTCGGCGAAGGTGCGGTTGTCCCCGAACGCCTTTCCGACCATGCCGGCCTCGGGTGAGTCCGGGTCCAGGGTGTGGCAGACCCCGGTGAATAGGGGGCTGTCGCCCCACTGTGCCACCGAGCGGGAGTGCTCTTCGGCGAGGCGGCGGGCAGAGGTGGCGGCGATGCCGCTGGTACTCGCCACGGGGCTCTCGAACGCGGAGACCAGATTGACCGGCTGGTCCCTCCGGATCACCACGGCCACGAGAGTGGGGTGGGTGTGGTGGGCGAAGGAATTCTCCTTGCCGGTGGGCATCGAGCGGGCGAACGCCTCGGTGAACAGCCGGATTCCGTCGCGCGCCGCGGCCGGGTCGGCGAGGTTGGTTTCGAGCTGGTGCAGACCGACGGTGGCATAGCGGTAGAGGGTCGCGGAGTTGAACCCGACAGTGCCGATCATGCCTGCACCCGTGCTGTCACCCTCGTCGTCGACGGCGGTGTAGTAGTCCATCTCCAGCTCGACGGCATGGGTCGAGAGGGCGTGGGCGACCTGGGTCGCAGCATCGACGTTGAGGGCAGGAATGTCAGCGACCATCCGGCCGAACAGGCCGACATCCAGCGGGTGCCCCTGGTTCAGGGTCTCCTGCACCGGCAGGTCCTTGAGCCGTGCGGCCAGGTCCTCATCACCGAGCTCACACAGCTCGGCGACGTCGGCGAGGAACAGATCGATGACCGCGTCCAGCTGGGCGTGGCCGAAGAACAGCAGGTACGCGGTCTCCCCTGCCTTCTTGCCCGGCTTGATGTTCAGCGGCTGCAACGCGGAGGTCGCGATCCGTGCGGCGGTCTCCGCGTCGAGCGAGGCGCGCTCGGCCAACCGCCGGGTGAGCTGTTCGGCGATCTTCTTGGTCCGCGTCGCCCGGTCGCCGTCCGGGTTGCGCTCGGCGAAGAACGCGCGGGTCGCGCGCTTCCACGCCTGCGAAGACACCCGTGATCGGCGGACCCCGCCGAAGAAGGCTTCCTTGGGGTCACCGTTGTCGTCGCGGTTGAGGTTGGCCGGCGGCACGGTGTGCAGGACGTGCAGGTCGATGTAGGTCCGTGCAGAGGTCACGATCACTCCTGATCAGAAAGAAGGGTGGAGGTCAGTTCTCGGGTTCGGTGGCGGGCTCGGTGGACCAGATGCGGTAGCCCAGCGCCCAGCGCTGCCGAACCGCATCGCGACGGGACGGGTCCGCCCAGTCCCGCAGGTCGTGCAGTAGCCGGTCGTAGTCCAGCGGCTGATCGACGGTGCGCAGCTGATCGATCAGCCCGCGCAACCGGGTGCGCAGTACCGGCACGCTCGTCGACGCCGCCGCGACCGTGAGTTTCCGGTCCAGAGCGTCCGCGCTGAACTTGTCGGTACGGCGCCGCAACACCAACCAGGCCGCACCGAGACCGACACCGGGCCGGTGCATCGGGGTGTCCTTGCTCTGCTGATGCCGACCGAACAGCGCCAGCGCCGCATGCTCGGCGAGCAGCTCGTCGGGAAGCCGATCGCGGTAGGCATCGTCGTCGGTCACCGCGGTGGTGTAGTACGGCCAGAACTTCGGCACCGCACCCGCTTCCCGGCCCAAGCCGGAACGGAAGACCGCAAGGTCTTGCGGAATCGGTCGGTACTCGCGCTCGGAGGAGCCCTTCCTCCAAGTTCCGTCATCGGCGATGAATCGGTGCCAGTAACGCTGGGGTCGTACAGAAGTCATGCCGTTTCCTCTCCCCGCTCGTCATCGACGGCTCTGCGTTCGGCTACGACCCGACGGCGATGCTCGGCAGCCCGGGGCAACGCCTCCACGAGACGCTTGCGGAACCGGCCCTCCGCAGTGCCCAACGAGAACAACGTCTCCACCTTGTTCTGTCCGACCTCGATGACCCGCCCACCGAACGTGCCCGGCCCAGCCGCGGCAATGACTTGATCGGCGATGCGCCGGGTCGCTTCCCAGGCCTTGAGCTCCCACGCCAGCTGACCGCGCCGCAGCACGTCCTGATCACCTCCGGACGTCTGGACCCCGGCGAGCATCCGGCGGACCAGCGGGTCCAGAGCGTGCAGCACCAGCGCACCGGGGCGGTTGCCCTTGTCCCACGGGATCGGTTCCGCCCGCAGTGCCCGACGCAGCTCGTGCGAGAGCCCGTTGATCGCCTTCTCCAGCTGCTCGGCCTGCTCGGTCGCTTCGACCACGAGCTCGAACACGTCCCCGTCCCGGTCGAGAGCGCTGATCGGCAACGGGATCGCGTCGTGCAGCAGGTCTTCCACGACCGCGGACTGCGTCCCGTACACCGCGCCGAATGCCTCCAGGCGCAGCGGGTAGTCCTCGTCGATCTCGCCCTCACCCCGCAACCCGGACAGCTGCATCAGCAGGTCGCTGGTGTGCTCGCGGTCCGCGTGCTCGACATCCAGCAAGGCCTGCATGCCCCGCCAGATCGCCCGGCCCGACGCAAGCCGCCGCGGGCGCCGGGCCCCGGCCGCTGCCTTCTTGTCGGCCACGGGTTTCCACGCGGTATGCGGCTCGTAGTCGGGAAGCTCCAGCAGCCGGTCCCCCGCCGACAGCACGACCCGCGTCACCCGCACCCCGTCCCCGGTTTCCTCCGCGAGCAACCGGACTCGGCGGGACTGCCACGTCCACAGGTCCAACAAAGCCTCCGCCGGACGCGTGTCCCACTCCGGCGAGGCCGCTTTCTCCGCGCGCCACTGGGGCATCCCGACCTGCGGTCCGGGCAAGATCGGGCTGTTCAGCAGCAAGGTGTCGTAGAGCGAGGTCCCCATCGGCACCAGCACACCGAGCTGTCCCAGCGGCCCCGTCGGATTCCCGGTCGTCTTCCCCGCCTTCACCTTGGAATCCCCGACCGCACCGCTCTTGATCGCGGCGGTGTCCCAGCACTGCACGTGCAGCAACCACCGCACCGCCTCATCCACCGCCAGCGGGTAGACATCGGCATCGGTTCGGGAGGAGAACAACGGCACGTTGTTGCCCGAGGCCGCCGTCGCCACCATCAGCGCCGTCGACTTCGTCTCGTCCTTCGCCGTGCGCAACCCGGCCACCTGGCCGAAGGGACGCTCCTGGTCGAAGACCTCGAACCGGTCCCGATGCGCGGTGAAGTACTCGCGCAACACCTCCTGCTCGGCCGAGGTGAACGCATGCGCGGCGAACCGGCGCCCCCACTCCTCGAACGTCGCCGGTAACCCCAGTGCGTCGGCGACGACCGGCAGCAACACCTGCCGCAACAGCGCCGGAACCTGCGTCGGCACATCACCCACCAGATCCGAGAACTCCTCGGCCCGCAGCAACGCCTCCTCGATCCCGACCCTCACCAGCCGACCATCGGCCCGCGCCCGGACCGGGATCCACGGCTCATCGATCAAGTTGAATCCGATCACTACCACTCCCCTCTGATCACGTGCTCCTCCTGCGCATCCTTTACAGCGCAGGAAAAGTCAGTTCGTTACTCATCGTGTGCCGGTGCCGGTGACGATCAGACCGAGAGCACCGTCATAACTGACGTCGAAACTCGCCAAGGCAGTAGCGCCCCTGTGTTCGACGACGAGTGCGCGGCTGTGGCGTAGCCACGGGTGGGTGCGCCAGGCAGGCAGCGGAGCAAGTTCCTCTTCGGCGGCTGCGGTGAGCTTGGCCGGGAGCCGTACGGTGCTGCCGAGGATGTCGTCGAGGACTTCGGCGCTGGCATCTCCGTTCAGCCCCAGGGAACGGCCGTTGATCGTGCGGTAGCCGCGTTCATCGCGGGTGAGCAGCTGGACCTCGATGCTGGGGTCACCGTCTCGGACCAGGGCTCGGGCCTGGTGTTCGCCGAGCTCGCCCGCGCCGCCGCGGTGCAGTCCCGCCAAGGTCGGTCCGCCGTGGTGACCGACGCGGGTGAGCAGGAACCGCTCCGCTTTCGCGATGCGGTCCCGCCGGTCGCGCAGATCTCTGTCCGAGGCGGCTCGTTCCGCATCGCTCCACCCTTCGGGGACGGGCTCGGTTCCTTCGTAGACCTCGGCGACCAAGGACGGGACGTCGGAAGGGATCGACCACGTGCCACCTCGGGCCGCGAAGACCGTCGCGGCGGTGCGCAGCAGCAACATCCGGCCGTAGATGGCTTCGCTGGCGGGAAGCAGCCACGGTGACTCGTTCCCGCGATCCTGAAATCCGGTGATGATCACTTCAGGTTCGCGCAGCGCCTCCGGTCGCGAGGTGGCGTGGCGGTGCAACCGGCCGATGCGCTGCAACACCAAGTCGATCGGCGCGAGATCAGTGATAAGCAAGTCCGCCGAGACGTCGAACGACTGCTCCGCAAGCTGTGAAGCCACGAGAATCCACCGCTGTCCGGGAGCCGGACGCCGGTTCTCCTCCGGACCGAGCAGTGCGAGGTTGTCCGCGGTGCGAGTGGCCCGGTCGACGGCGGACAAGCGCCCGTGCAGCAGACCGACCTCAGCGCCGAACCGGGCCCGCAACGCCACGTAGGTCTCCTGCACTCGATCGACGGTGTTGCGGATGACCAACGCGGTCCCGCCGTCGGTGAGGCGTTCCTGCACCAGGTCGGCAACGGAGTCGCCGCTGCTCCGAGAAGCCGTCGGCGATTCATCAGCGACGCTCACCCGCACCCGCAGATCATCGCGCCACCCCCCGCAGTGCTCCACCGCATGAGCAGGTTTCCCGTGCTCATCGGCCCACACCGCCGTCACGCTCGGATAGCCCGCAGCCCGCGGCACACCGCTCGCTTCGTGCTCCTCACCGGTGGCGCCCGAGAGGTACGCGGCCAGCAACTCGTCGCGCTGAGCCGGAGGCAGGGTCGCCGACAGCAACACCACCGGGACCCCGGCTTGGCCCAGCCAGCGCAACCCTTCCTTCAAGAACTGCGACATGTACACGTCGGCCGCGTGGACTTCGTCGAGCACGACGACCTTGCCGACCAGACCGGCCATCCGCAGCATCACGTGCTTGGTCCGCGTCGCCGCGAACAGCAATTGGTCGATCGTGCCGACCACGAACGGACACAGCAATCCCCGCAACCGGCCCAAGAACCACTCCGCGGGAACGAGACGCTCACCCGCTGCTCCCGCCGACTGCGGTAAGCCGAGTGCCGCGTCCTCCTCGATCGTGCCGAAGTCGTCGTCCGGGTCCTCGGCCGCCGCGTCCAGCAGAGCACGCCACTGCGCGTTGAGCGCCCGCTTTCCGTGCAACAACGCGACCTGACTGCCCAAACCGGGCTCGATGCGCTCCACCCATTCCCGCACCTGCCCGAACATCGGATCGCACGTCGCCTGCGTCGGCATACCGAAGAACACCCCGTCCGCACCGAACCGCGCCGCGAACACTTCGGCAGCCCCCAACGCACCCTTGGTCTTGCCCTCCCCCATCGGCGCCTCGACCACCATCAGCCCAGGCGCCGGCATCTTCCGCGCCACCTCCAGCACCAGCGACTGCGACGCGCGAGGCCCCCTGCCGAACCGGTCCTGGAACACCTCCATCCCTGGCACCGGCAACTTCCCCCAGCCGCCACGCAACCCCAACTCCGCCCACACCCCACGCGCCCGGTCCCGGGCACCGTCCATGCTCACCGCTTCCAACTCGTCGATGCCGTCGAGGCGGGATGCGATCCAGTCGGCCATCACGATCAGCCCGCTCAACTGCAACTGCTCCGCGCGCGACGGCACCGAAGACGGCTGCACCGCCGCCACAGCACCGAACCCGACCTCTTCGGTGAACACCCGCACCAACCCGGCCTGCGCCGCAGCCCAGTCAGCATCCGGCACCTGGACCGCCCGCAAACGCGCCCCGCGCAGCACCAACTCACCCAAGTCGGGAAATCGGCCGTGATGCCCGGCGACCAACGGCCACACCCACGCCACCTGCTCCGCCACCCAACCCTCGTCAGGCAAAACCCTGCGCAGCAACACCGCACCGGCCTTGTCGTGCCGCCACCGAGCCCGCCCGACCTTGAACTCATCCCACCGCAGCCCCGCGTGCCACACCGCCGCCGCGCAGTCGGCGTCCACGCACTGGAACGCCGGAGTGGCCTTCCCACAATCATGAATCCCGCACAACCACGCGAAAAACCGCCGACCCCGACCCGGGCCGCCCGCCACACGATCAAGAAGCTCCCGAGTCACCGCAGGCAGATACCCATCCCACAAGCACTCCGCCACCGCAGCCGTATCCAGCATGTGCGACAACAACAAGTTCCGACGCCCACCGCCCCGCGACGCGGACTTCCCCCACAACGCCCCCAACCACCGCCGCAAGCCGGCCTCGATCTCCACCACCACGCGCGACTCCACCCCTGATCCCCGCAGTAACATTGAACGCACGCACCGTAGCGAAACCCACCGACAAACCAGGCCGAAACCTCATGAACCCACCACACGACCTCGACACCGCACCCGAAACGGAGTGAATGAAAACCAGGCCCCCACGAGATAAACCAGCAGGTCAAGAAGTGTCGGCCCCGCGCATGCGGGGGTGTTCCTCGACCTTGGTCAGGTCGCCGACGTTCGGCGCGGTCGGCCCCGCGCATGCGGGGGTGTTCCACGCTCTACCACGGTCTCTGCTGTCGGCGCGGTGTCGGCCCCGCGCATGCGGGGGTGTTCCCCGGTGCTGTCATCGCTGGTCATTGCATCCTCTGTCGGCCCCGCGCATGCGGGGGTGTTCCCCAGGGTGGGACCGCCGGGCCCGCATCCACCCAGTCGGCCCCGCGCATGCGGGGGTGTTCCCTGTCGCGGCGTCGCGTCGGCGTCCCCGACGCGGTCGGCCCCGCGCATGCGGGGGTGTTCCGCGCACGGACGTCGGCAATGTCGGTTCCGTCAAGTCGGCCCCGCGCATGCGGGGGTGTTCCCACGGAATCGACCGGCGGTGTTACCACCGTCTCGTCGGCCCCGCGCACGCGGGGGTGTTCCTTGACGACGGTAGCCCCTTTCATGTCCGGCCATGTCGGCCCCGCGCACGCGGGGGTGTTCCCTGGCAGCAGGGGTTCGGAGTCGTCCACGTTGAGTCGGCCCCGCGCACGCGGGGGTGTTCCCTGGCAGCAGGGGTTCGGAGTCGTCCACGTTGAGTCCGCCGCTGGCCCCGGGTGGTCCGGTCTACGCGCTGCCCGACTACACCGCATC
>NZ_JBEYUS010000045.1:0-51548 GCF_040643635.1 Saccharopolyspora sp. NPDC047091 | reverse complement strand
AGGGCGGCGACCTCACCGACACCATGATCCTGGTGCGCATCCCCAACGGCGGACAACGCGCCAGCGCGGTCTCCTTCCCCCGCGACACCATGGTCGAACTCGGCAACGGCTATGGGGAGCAGAAGCTCAACTCGGCTCTGGGCCGGGCGAAGAGCGAGGCCCGGCACCGGCTGGAGCAGGACGGCGTCACCGACGAGAAGCAGCTGGAGCTGCAGTCCAAGGCCGAGGGCCAGAAGTTCCTGATCAAAACGATCGAAGACCTCTCCGGAACCAGCATCGACCACTACGCCGAGGTGAACCTGCTGGGGTTCTACGAGGTCACCAAGGCCGTGGGTGGCGTCGAGGTGTGCTTGAACGAGGCGGTGGACGACAGCGCGCATTCCGGCGCGGTGTTCTCCGCCGGGCGCCAGACCATCGAAGGCGCCGACGCGCTGGCCTTCGTCCGCCAGCGCTACGGCCTGCCGAACTACGACCTGGACCGGGTGGTGCGCCAGCAGGTGTTCATGTCCGGACTGGCGAACAAGGTGCTGTCCGCGGGCACGCTGGGCAACCCGGTGCGGCTCGGCGAGCTGGTGGGGGCGCTGCAGAAGTCGGTGGTGGTCGATTCCGGTTGGGACCTCATGGGATTCGCGCAGCAGATGTCCGGAATCGCGGGCGGCGACATCGACTTCCACACCATCCCGGTGGAACTCGTCGGCCCGTCCGGCCGCGAAGACGTGCAGGCCGACGAGGACGAGGTGCACCGGTTCGTGGCGGACCTGCTGCTGTCCCCGCAGGAACGCGCGGTGCGCCAGCAGGCCGAGCGGTCGCCGGAGACGCAGCGGGAGACGACGCCGGAGACCTCCGAGTCGAGCTCCCCGGCGGAGATCTCGGTGGACGTCTACAACGCCTCCGGCATCACCGGCCTGGCCGCGAGCGTGGCGGACCGGCTGGCGGCGCAGGGGTTCGGCACCGGGGCCACCGGCAACGCGGCGTCGGCGAGCTCCTCCTCGGTGCGGGTCGCCGCGGGCGAGCAGGACGCGGGGGAGCAGGTCGCGGCGTCCCTCGGCGGAATCCCGGTGCGCACCAGCGGTTCCGTCCCGGCGGGCACCGTCGAGGTGTACCTGGGTGCGGACTACGACGGCCCGGGCGCGGTGAACTTCGCGGGCGCGCCGGCGCTGCGGCTGGACGGGCTGCGGCCCGCGCAGGCGCAGGACCAGCAGCAGCCGATCACCGCGGGCGGCGTGCCCTGCGTGAACTGACCGGATCCGGACCCGGTGCGTGCAGGGTTCACCCTGCGATGATCTCGTGAGAGGGTGATCGCTGTGAGTTCCGCCATGCACCGGGCCCGCCCGCTCGCGTTGATCCTGCTCTGCTGCGCACTGCTCGCCGGTTGCGGTGTCGAACCGGGCAAGGCCGGTGCCGCGGCGTTCGTCGGAGAAGCGCGCATCCCGATCAACGAGGTGCAGAGCCGCTACCGCGCGGTGCTGGAGAAGGAACCCGAGGCGAAGGCGCAGCTGTCCGAGCAGGGCATGCTCGGCGAGCTCACCCGCCGGATGGCCGCCGACCTGGTGCGCCGCGAGCTGACGAAGCAGGCCGCGCGGACCGAGGGCCTGGACGTGGACGAGCGCCGGGTCGCCGAGGTCATCGACTCCGCCGGTGGGCCGCAGGCCGCCAGCAAGGGCCAGATCTACACCGAGAGCGACATCCAGGACGTGGTGCGCAGCAGGCTGCTCGCGGCCGAGCTGGGGCGCAAGTACGTGGACCGGCTGTCGGTCACCTACGACGTCACCTCCGCGGTGAACCGGCGCGAAGCCGAGGAGAAGGTGCGGCGGATGGCGGGCGGCGACGCGGAATCGGCCGCGCTCATCGCCGAGGACCGGCAGTCCGGCACGGGTGCCGCGGCCGACCAGCGGCTGCGCTCCGCCGACGTGCCCGACCTGGCCGCGGGCACGCCGCTGTTCGGCGCGCGCACCGGCACGGCGATGGCGTTCGAGCTGCAACCGCAGTCCGGGCAGTGGACGGTGGTGCGGATCAAGCAGCGCGAGGTCGCACCGCCGCCGCCCGCGCCGAGCGCCGCGGGCGCCGACGAGATGAAGATGCAGGCCCTGGGCGATCAGCTGCTGCGGGTCACCGCGCAGCAAGTCGGGGTGGAGCTCAGCCCGCGCTACGGCGTGTGGGACGAGCTCGGTCTCTCGGCGGCGCCGAACCAGGACGAGACCATCGGGATCGTGCTGCCCAGCGCGCGTTCCTGACCGGCCGGCTGCGGCTGAACGGGTGATCTTCTGCGGCGAGGTCCGGTCGAGATCACCCGTACCGGGTGATGCGCCGGTGTGTCGGCCGGGGGCGCGGGCGGACGGCCCGGCACCCTCCGCGGCATGGATCGAGCACTGCGACCGATGGCCGCCGCGCGGTTGGCACAATCGCGCCATGCACAACGCACGTTCAGCGGCTTCCGGCGGAATCGGCGCGAACTCGGGGTTCTCGGACACCGGGGCGGTGGCACCGGGAACGGCGGTGGTGGTCGTGGACGACCGGCTCGGGGACGTGATCCCGGCGGCGGCGGTGCCCGCGCTGCGCCGGGCCGCTGCGGTGCACGTGGTGCCGGGACTCTCCCCGGCCACGGTCTCGGCGCTGGACGATCCGGGCACGCCGGACGTGCCGGAGCTGCTCGCCCGGGCGGGCCGCGAACCGGTCGTGCTGTTCGCGCCGGATGTGCAGTCGGAGCAGGCGGTGGCGCTGCTGGACGCGGGCGCGGCCCTGCTCGGGGCGCAGCCGCCGGTGGGCGTGGAACTGCTGGACGCGGTGACCGTGATGGACCGGTTGCGCTCGCCGGGCGGGTGCCCGTGGGACGCGGAGCAGGACCACGACTCGCTGCGCCGCTACCTGGTGGAGGAGACCTACGAGCTGCTGGACGCGATCGAGCAGCGGGATCGGCCGTCGCTGCGCGAGGAGCTGGGCGACGTGCTGCTGCAGGTGCTGTTCCACGCGCGGATCGCGGCCGAGGACCGCGTTGAACCGTTCGGGGTGGACGAGGTCGCCGCCGACCTGGTGGGCAAGCTCGTGTCCCGGCACCCGCACGTGTTCACCGAGGCCGGCTCGGTGCACGACGCGGAGTCCCAGCAGCTGCGCTGGGACGAGCTGAAGCAGCGCGAGAAGCAACGTGAATCCATTGTGGACGGAGTGGCGACCGGGCAGCCCGCGGCCGCGCTGGCGGCCAAGCTGGTGAACCGCGCCGACCGGGCAGGCGTGCCGCGCGAACTGCTCACCGCGGCGGGGACGCCGGGCGCGAGCGCGTTCGCCCTCGTCGCGCGCGCCCGGCTGGAGGGCGGAGACCCGGAGGACGAGCTGCGCGCCGCCGCGCTCGACTTCGCCGCGCGCGTCCGGACGGCCGAGGCCGCCGCCCGCGCCGACGGGCACGACCCGCACCGGCTCACCTCGCAGCAGTGGGCCGACTACTGGGCGGACGACGGCGCGACCAGCGAGAACGATCGCGGCCCGGCCGCCGGCGGCTGATCCCGACGAGCCGACCGGCGGCACCCGCGCACCCGCCGAACCGGGCGGTGGCGGCGAAAAGTCCGGTTCGTTCCCGGGTGATGATCCGGTACGTGCACACTGGGGCGAGGAAAGGGAGGGCATTCGTGTCGCAGCAACTCAGCACGAGCAGGTCGTGGCGGCTCGCCGGAGTGGTACCGATGGTCGCGCTGCTCGTCTCGTGCGGCATCGAAGTGGACCGCGAACCCGAGCAGATCAGTCCGAGCGTGCAAGCCGTCCCGCCGCCCGCCGTGGCGCCTCCGGACGGCGGTGTCGACCCGCCCCCGCTCACCGTGCTGCCCGAGGGCGGCCCGCCGCTGCCCACCACCCAGCGGCCCCAGCTGCAGCTCACCGCCTGGGCCGAATCGATGTCCGACGAGCTCAACATCCCCCGCGTCGCCCTGCAGGCCTACGGCTACGCCGCCACGGCCGTCGAGCAGAGCCATCCCGGCTGCGGACTCGGCTGGAGCACCCTCGCCGGGATCGGCGCCATCGAATCCAGCCACGGCCGCTACGGCGGCGCCCGCCTCGACGAGACCGGCAGGCCCAGCACCCCGATCATCGGACTGCCGCTGGACGGCAGCCACCGCGTCAAGCGCATCGATGACACCGACGGCGGCAGGCTCGACGGCGACCCCGTCTACGACCGGGCCATCGGGCCCCTCCAGTTCATCCCCACCACCTGGGAGCGGTGGGCGGTGGACGCCGACGGCGACGGCATCGCCGACCCGCACGACATCGACGACGCCGCCCTCGCCGCCGCCGAGTACCTGTGCACCGTCGGCGGCGACATGCAGGACCCGGACCGGTTCTGGGCCGCGCTGCTCGACTACAACGAGAGCCACGACTACGGGCAGGACGTGCTCGACCACGCGGACCACTACGGCAAGACCAGCCGCAGCCTGTTCGCGACGGACTGAGCGAGGCTTCGCCACCGGCCGAGCCGGGTTCGTCGCCGATCGAGCCGGGTTCGCGACCGACCGGGTCGGGTTCAGCAACGACCGAGCCGGGTCCGCCACGGGTCCGGGCCGATCGGGCCGGGTCCGCTTCCGAGCCGGGTTCGCGCCCGGCCGCGCGGGTTCGCCGCTGATCCGGTTTCGCGACCAGCCGAACCGGGTTTCGCCGCTGATCCTGGTTCGCCACCGGTCGAGCCTGGTTCGCCGCCGATCCGGGGACGCCCGATCGATCCGGCCGCGCGGGTTCGGGTCGGCCGATGGTCGATTCGTGTTCGCTCCTAGTTCTCGCGGATACCGGCAAGTAGCCTGATCGCGTGACCGACCCGACCGCATCCCGGCTGCGCGCAGTGGCCGCCGCCGTCGGGCGGCTGGCCGTGGCGCTGGCCCTCGTCGCCACCTTGGGCGCCGGGGTGGCGCTCGCCTCCACCCTCACCCGGCCCGACGCTGCACCCGCGGCCGGACCGCCGCCCGAGCAGGTCGTGGTGGAACCCGCACCGGTGCTGCCCGGCTCCGCCGCGCCCCTGGTCCCGGAGCCCGCGCAGCAACCCGCGCCCGCGGGCGAAGACCCGGTGCGGGAGTGGGCCGACCACGTCGCGTCCTCCGCGGACGTGCCCGCCCGCGCCCTGATCTCCTACGTGAACGCGGACCTGGCGATGCGCCAGTACCAGCCGAGCTGCCGGATCTCCTGGGCCATGCTCGCCGGGATCGGCCGCATCGAGTCCAACCACGGGCGCTACGGGAACCGGGTGCTCGGCGACGACGCGGTGCCCTCCAGCCCCATCATCGGCGTGCCGCTGGACGGCACCCCCGGTGTCCGGGCCATCGGCGACACCGACGGCGGCGCGCTCGACGGCGACCCGGTGCACGACCGCGCGGTCGGCCCGATGCAGTTCATCCCGTCCACCTGGCGCAAGTGGGCCACCGACGGCAACGGCGACGGGCTCGGCGACCCGCAGAACCTGGACGACGCGGCGATGGCCGCCGCGCGCTACCTGTGCTCCAGCGGCCGCGACCTGACCACCGGCACGGGCTGGTGGGGCGCGGTGATGTCGTACAACAACTCGGTGGAGTACGGGCAGAAGGTGTACGCGATCGCCGAGAGCTACTCGGCGGCCGCGAGCCGTCGCGGCTGACCCGGCGAGCGCAGCCCGACCCGCGAGCCGCGGTGGGTGATCCGTGAGCCGCCGCGAACTGTGAGCCGTGCAGCGCGCGAGCCGTGACCCGCCGCGATCCCTGAGCCGTGCAGCGCGTGATCCGTGAGTCGCCGTGATCCCTCGAACCGCGCACCGCGTGACCCGCCGCGACCCCTTGAACCGCGCACCGCACGACCCGCGGGCCGGGCGCCCGCGAGTTCGGTCGCGCCGCCCCGGCTCAGCCGCCGCGGGTGGCCAGCCGGGCGTTGATCTCGCCCAGCGCCTCCTGGTAGGCCGGGTCCGGGTTCATCACCGCCGCCAGCTGGACCTGGCTGCGAGCCTCCCGCAGCCGCCCCTGCCGTTGCAGCGTGCGGCCCAGCACCAGCCGGGCGTAGTGGTCGGACGGATCGAGCTCGATCACCCGCAGGAACGCGGCCTCCGCTCGGCGGAACTGGGCGGTGAACAAGTAAGCCCTCCCCAGCAGCAGCTGGACGGAGGGCTTGTCCTCGGCGATGTCGAGCACGGGTTGCAGTGCGCGGAGAGCTTCCCAGGGCCTGCGCTGGGCGACCAGGCTCTCCGCCCGGCGGAACGCTTCAACGGTGCCTTCGCTGCTCATGGTCCGCACAACGGTACGTGCCGGTCCCGGTGTTCCTCGACGGCCGAGCGGATGTCGTCCGCGCCCGTCCCGGCCGTTCTCGATCACGGCGCGTGGTCGCCGGGGTGATCTCGGCCGCTCCGGCGCGAGCGCGCGGTGTGGCGTGCGCGAAGTCGGCCGCACCGCCCTCGCGCCCACCGATAGGCTCGGGGGCGGTCGTGGGGCGATCGGCGCCCGCTCGCGCGCACGAGCGAGTCGGGCGGGCCGCCCATACCTCAAACCCTGGTTAGGAGCACACGTGGCGATCATCGAACAGGTCGGCGCCCGCGAGATCCTGGACTCGCGCGGTAACCCCACCGTCGAGGTCGAAGTGGCACTGGAAGACGGCACGCTGGCCCGCGCGGCCGTCCCGTCGGGCGCTTCCACCGGTGAGCACGAGGCCGTCGAGCTGCGGGACGGCGACGCCGAGCGCTACGGCGGCAAGGGCGTCGAGAAGGCCGTCGAAGCGGTCCTCGACGAGATCGGCCCAGAGCTGGCCGGCCTGGACGCGACCGAGCAGCGCGTCGTCGACCAGAAGCTCGTCGACCTCGACGGCACCCCGGGCAAGTCCCGGCTCGGCGCCAACGCCATCCTCGGCGCCTCGCTGGCCGTCGCGAAGGCCGCCGCGGACTCCGCGGGCCTGGAGCTGTTCCGCTACGTCGGCGGCCCCAACGCGCACGTGCTGCCGGTGCCGATGATGAACATCCTCAACGGTGGCGCGCACGCCGACACCGGGGTGGACGTGCAGGAGTTCATGATCGCGCCGGTGGGTGCGGACTCCTTCTCCGACGCGCTGCGCTGGGGCGCGGAGACCTACCACGCGCTGAAGTCGGTGCTCAAGGCCAAGGGCCTGCCCACCGGACTCGGCGACGAGGGCGGTTTCGCCCCCGACCTGCCGAACAACCGCGAGGCCCTCGACCTCATCGCGGTCGCGGTGGACAAGGCCGGGTTCAAGCTGGGCACCGACATCGTGCTCGCGATGGACGTCGCCGCCACCGAGTTCTTCGCGGACGGCGCCTACACCTTCGAGAAGTCCAAGCGCAGCGCCGAGCAGATGACCGGCTACTACACCGAGCTGCTCGACAACTACCCGCTGGTGTCCATCGAGGACCCGCTGGGCGAGGACGACTGGGACGGCTGGGTGCAGCTGACCAGCGAGCTCGGCGAGCGCGTGCAGCTGGTCGGCGACGACCTGTTCGTCACCAACCCGGAGCGCCTCGAAGAGGGCATCAACCGCCGCGCGGGCAACGCGCTGCTGGTCAAGGTCAACCAGATCGGCACCCTGTCCGAGACGCTGGACGCGGTGAACCTGGCGAACTCCTGCGGCTACAAGAGCATGATGAGCCACCGCTCCGGCGAGACCGAGGACACCACGATCGCCGACCTCGCGGTCGCCACCGGCTGCGGCCAGATCAAGACCGGTGCCCCGGCGCGCAGCGAGCGGGTCGCCAAGTACAACCAGCTGCTGCGCATCGAGGAAGCGCTCGGGGACGCCGCCCGCTACGCGGGTGAGCTGGCTTTCCCGCGGCTCAACCTGGAGGCGTGACATCCTGGTCACCAGCGGTCCGCGAGGCCGGGTGACCACGACGACGGGTGCGGACGATGCCGAGCGGGCGATCTTCTGATCGACAGCAGCGCCGTCGCGGGGACGGTTCCCCGTCGACGCGCGGGAACGGTGCGCGCCGCCGCACGGAGGCGCCGACCACCGCGAAGCGGTCCGGGACGCGGCCGGGAGCCCAATCGGGTTCCCGGCCGCGGCCGAAGACCGGTTCCCGCTCGGAGACCGCGGGCGCGTTCAAGCTGTCCTCGACGCGGCGGGCGGCGCTGCTGGCGCTGCTGCTGTGCGCGATGGCGCTGAGCGTGTCCGTGCCGCTGCGGACCTACCTGAGCCAGCGCGGTGAACTCGCCGCGCAGGAGCAGCAGCGCACCGAGCTCGTCCAGCAGGTGCGCGACCTGGAACTGCGCAAGGCGCAGCTTTCCGACCCGGAGCGGGTGGAGGCCGAGGCCCGCTCCCGGCTGGGGTACGTGCGGCCCGGGGAGACGCCGTACATCGTGGACCTGCCCGGCCGACCGGCCGCCCCGCCGACGGCGCCGGCACCGGAGGACGACGGCGCTTGGTACTCGGATCTGTGGAAGTCGCTGACAGGGAACTGACGTGAGCAACACTTCGGCGGTCGCCGCGAGCGACCGCGACAGCATCGCCCGCCAGCTGGGCCGACCGCCGCGCGGGCTGCGCGCGGTGGCGGCGCGGGACGCGGCGGGGGAGCCGGCCGTGGTGCAGACGCACCCGCGCCTGGAGGACGGCACGCCGTTCCCGACCCTGTACTACCTGACCTCGCCCCGGCTGGTGGGGCACTGCTCCACGCTGGAGGCCGAGGGCCTGATGCGCGAGATGCAGGACCGGCTCGCCGCGGACGCGGAGCTGGCGGAGCGCTACCGCCTGGCGCACGAGTCCTACCTGGCGGAGCGGGACGCGATCGAATCGCTGGGCACCCTGGTCACGGCGGGCGGGATGCCGGACCGGGTGAAGTGCCTGCACGTGCACGTGGCGCATTCGCTGGCCAAGGGGCCCGGGGTGAACCCGTTCGGCGACGAGGCGCTGGAGATCATCGAGCGGCGCTGGCCGGAGAAGCCCGCCGCCGAGCCCGCGGGCTGACGTTCCGCCCGCGGCGCGCGGTCGCCGCGGGCCCTCCCGCTCCGCCGTCCCCGTTCTCCGGTGGCCGAGCCGCGCTGCGGCATTCGGATGAGCGCCTGAGCTGCGGAGATCCACTCCATCGTGTTCGATCAGCGGCCGTGATCACGCTGCATGATCGAAGTGGCTATTAATGCCACTCGATGGAGTGAGCGCGAGCGTCGTAACGCGCCGCTTCGTGCCACGGTGGTGACGGATCCAGCGCCGGTGGCGAAAGCCCCTGGTCGCGGACGATCTCGTGGGGGCTGGAGGCACCGTGGCAGTTCGCAACACCCGTCCCACCGCTCGCCGCCGGAACCGGCGCCGGTGGCGCGCCGCGACCGCGCTCACCCCCACGCTGCTCCTGGTCGCCGCCTCCAGCACCCTGCTCTCGCTGCCGCCGCCGACCGTGCGCGACGGCCGCGCCGAATCCGCCCCGGACAGCGGGCTCTACGGCGCGAGCGGGCACCTGCCGCAGACCCGCGAGCCCAGCACCGAACTGCTCGACCTCGCGGGCAGGCCGCAACGGCTGCCCGGCCCGCCCGACGACCAGCCCGGCGGACGCCTCGACATCCCCGAGCCGATGATGGCCGCCTACGTCGGCGCAGCCGACCGGCTCATCGGCACCCACCCGGGCTGCGGCGTGCACTGGTCGGTGCTCGCGTCCATCGGCCGCATCGAATCCGGGCACGCCCGCGGCGGGAAGGTCGACGTCGACGGCACCACGCTGTCCGCGATCCTCGGGCCCCGGCTCGACGGCGGGCCCGGCGTCGCCGCCATCCCCGACACCGACGGCGGCAGCCTGGACGGCGACCCGGTGTGGGACCGCGCCGTCGGAGCCATGCAGTTCGTCCCCGGGACCTGGAACGAGTACGCCCTCGACGGCAACGACGACGGCGAGCTCAACCCGCACAACGTGCACGACGCGGCGGCCACCGCGGGCGCCTACCTGTGCAGCGCCGGGGGAGATCTGCGGGAACCGCGGGCGCTGGCGGAGGCGGTGTTCCGCTACAACCACTCCGACGACTACGTGCGCACCGTGCTGAACTGGGCCGACGCCTACTCGAACGGCGCGTTCCCGCAGCCGGTGGAGCCGCTGCCGGAATCCGACGGGCGCGACGTGCTCGCGGGCAGCAGGTTGCCGGACGCCCGGCCCGCGCCGGTGATCGCGGCGCCGCAGGAAGCCGGTGTCCCGGGGGCCTCGGCGCAGACCCCGCCGTCGCCCGGAGCGCCGGACGCGCCGGGCTCGGACGCGCGGCCCACCTGGCCGGGGGCGTCGACCGCGGAGCCCGGCGAGCCGGGCGTGCCGCCGGGATCCGAGGCGGACGGTCCGGGTACGGCGTCGCCGAGCTCTCCGCCTGCGGACGGCTCGGCGTCGGAGGTGCCGCCGACGTCCGGTGCGGTCCCCGCCGATCCGCCGCGGCCGGACGCGCCGTCGCCTGATGACTCGTCGTCCGGTGCGCCGTCGCCCGATGTCCCGTCGCCCGCTGCGCCGCCGCCCGGAGAGCCCGCTCCTGCCGAACCGCCGCCGGACGCGCCCGGTGCTCCGCCGTCCACCGCGCCGCCCTCGCCGCCCTCGGCCATTCCGCCGTCCAGCTCGACCGGCGAACTCCCGCCCGCCGATGGACCGGCACCCTCCCGGCCGCCCGCGGCGGGCGGACCGCCGGACCACGCGCCGCCCGCCACCGAGGCCCCGTCGAGCACCGCGCCCCCGTCGTCCCCGGGGCGCCCCACGTCCGGCACCCGCCCGCCCGAGACCTCCCGCCCGACCGATGCCTCCCACCCGACGGCGAACACCGATCCGACCGAGCCGAGCACGCCGGTCACCTCGACGGTCCCCGGGGCCGCCGGCGTCCCGGACCAGTGCGACGCCGCGGTGCTCGACGAGGGCCGGTTCGTCCCGCGCGGGCAGGACGCCGGGGCCCGGCTGGAGCCCGGCACCACCGACCCGCACGAGGCGAAGCCCGGCGAGGTCGTCCTCGTGCGGCCCGCGGCATCGGGCCCGCTGCAGGCGTGCGAGGTTCCCGCCGACTTCGCTCCTCGCCCATGATCATCCGATCGGGTGAGTGAGTTCGGGTCGTACCGCCGTCCGGACCGATCAGTGCGTCCCACCTGACCGGCGGCGGAAGCTGTTCACTCCGTTCAGTGACGTTCCCCGATTTCGAGTTGCGCCGACACGCCACCGGTGAGTTCGGCCGCCACAGCGGCTAGCGTGGTCGCCGATCGAAGGACGGGGCACCGGCTCCGGACCACGGAACAGCGCTAGGAGAAGCCCATGTCCAGGGTGGCCGCGATCGACTGCGGGACGAATTCGATCCGGTTGCTGGTGGCCGACGTGACCGCGGGTTCCGACGGCGCCCGCGACCTGCGCGACGTGCACCGCGAGATGCGGGTGGTCCGGCTCGGCCAGGGCGTCGACGCCACCGGCCGGCTCGCGGAGGAGGCGTTGGAGCGCACCCGCGCGGCGCTCGTCGACTACGCCGCCATCGCGCGCCGCAAGGGCGTGGAGCGGATCCGGATGGTGGCGACCTCGGCGACCCGGGACGCCGCGAACCGGGACGTCTTCTTCGCGATGGTGCGCGACACCCTGGGCATCGACGCCGAGGTGATCACCGGGGACGAGGAGGCTCGGCTGTCGTTCATCGGTGCGGTCGGTGACTTCGACCCCGCCGATGGCCCGTTCGTGGTCACCGACGTGGGCGGCGGCTCGACGGAGTTGGTCGTGGGCGAGTGGGACGGCGCGCAGGCCCGGATCGACGCCGCGTTCTCCGCCGACGTCGGCTGCGTGCGGCTCACCGAGCGCTGCCTGCACAGTGATCCGCCGTCCGCGGCGGACGTCGCCGAGGCCGAGCGGGTCGCCCGCGGCATCCTCGACGAGGCGTTCGCGGCGGTGGACGCCTCCGGCGCGCGGACCTGGGTCGGCGTCGCCGGAACCGTCACCACGCTGTCCGCGGTGGCGCAGAACTTGCCGGTTTACGATCCCGCGGCAATTCACCTTTCCCGTTTATCCCAGAAACAACTGGAGGAAACGACTTCGGAGCTGTTGGCGATGACTCATGAAGAACGTGCGGCGATCGGTTCCATGCACCCGGGCCGGGTCGACGTCATCAGTGGTGGTGCGCTCGTCGTCAAGGTGCTGGCGGACGAGCTGGCCGAGCGCGCCCGGATCGATGCGGTCGCCGTGTCCGAGCACGACATCCTGGACGGAATCGCCCTCTCCATCAGCTAGTTCTCAGAGTGTGGTCGATCGCCTCCGGGGCGTGGATGGATTGGTTTCTGGATCGAACCAGAAAGTGACGGATTTGTGACGGGGCACTGCGGGTCGGTGTTTCTCATTTATGTTTACGCTCGTCTATCGCGGTGGTGAACATCATCGCCGTGTGGTGCGGCCCCGAGAAATCCTCGGTGGGGCGCGCGTGGGAAGTGGGAGGACGCATGCGAAAGGGACGTCTGGCCGCGATGCTGGCGGCCCCGTTGGCGGTGGCCCTGCTGGCCTCCGGCTGCGGAGGCGGCGGGAATTCGGCGTCGGCGGACACGGTCACCGTCGAGTGGGGCGAGCCGGAGAACCCGTTGATCCCGGGGAACACCACCGAGGTCAACGGCGGCAACGTCATCGACTCGATCTTCTCCGGCCTGGTCAAGTACTCGCCGGACGACGCTTCGGTGAGCAACGAGATGGCGGAGGAGATCACTCCGTCGGCGGACAACCGGACCTTCACCATCAAGATCAAGCCGGGCTGGACGTTCCACGACGGGTCGCCCGTCACCGCCGAGAGCTTCGTCAAGGCCTGGAACTACACCGCCTATGCCCCCAACGGGCAGCAGGGCGCGAGCTTCTTCGAGCAGGTCAAGGGCTACGACCAGGTCAACCCCGCTGACCCGGACGGCGCGAGCGGCCCGAAGGAGGCCCCGAAGCCGACCGCCGAGACGATGTCCGGGCTGAAGGTCCTCGACCCGAACACGTTCCAGGTCGAGCTCAAGTCCCCGCTGGCGATCTTCCCGACGATGCTGGGCTACTCGGCGTTCTACCCGCTGCCCGAGATGTTCTACACGAACAAGCAGGGCTTCGAGGACCGGCCGATCGGCAACGGACCGTTCAAGTTCGAGTCCCGCTCGCCGAACGAGAACCTCACCGTCAGCCGCTACGACGACTTCAAGGGCGACGACAAGGCGAAGGTCCGCGCGGTCGAGTTCAAGGTCTACGACGAGCTCGACACCGCCTACCAGGACCTGGTCTCCGGCAACCTCGACTTCATCCGCCAGGTGCCGGTCTCGGCGCTCACCGGCGACAAGTGGCGCACCGACCTCGGCGAGGGCGCCCAGGAGAAGCCGGGTCTGCTGACCCAGAACATCGCGTTCCCGCTCTACGACGAGCGCTTCAAGAACCCGGACCTGCGCAAGGCGATCTCGATGGCGATCGACCGCCCGACGATCACCCAGCAGATCTTCGCCGGTAGCCGCCAGCCCGCCGACGGCTGGACCTCCCCGTCGGTCGAGGGCTTCGTGCCCGGCCAGTGCGGCGAGTACTGCACGTTCGACCCGGAGAAGGCCAAGCAGCTGCTGGCCAAGGCCGGTGGGTTCCAGGGCACGCTGACGATCATCACCAACGGCGACGGCGGCCACAACGAGTGGTCCGAGGCGGTCGCCTCCAGCATCCGCCAGAACCTGGGCCTCGACGTGCAGTTCACGCCGACCCCCACCTTCAGCGAGTTCCGCCGCCAGGCCAACGCCCGCGAGTTCACCGGCATGTACCGCACCGGCTGGGTCGCGGACTACCCGAACATCGAGACGTTCCTGACGCAGCTGTACCGCACCGGGGCGTCCTCGAACGACGGCGAGTACTCCAACCCCGCCTTCGACGCCGCGCTGGACAAGGCCAACGCCGCGCCGAACGTGGAAGCGGCCAACAAGCTCTACGCGGACGCGGAGAAGCTGCTGGCCCAGGACATGCCGGTGATCCCGCTGTGGACGCAGCCGGTGCAGGCCGGTTACTCCACCGAGCGGCTGGCCGAGGCGAAGGCGACGCCGTTCCGCAAGCTGGACCTGACGTCGGTGACGCTGAAGCAGCAGTAGGCAGAGCGAGGCGCCCGGCTCGCCCCGGAACGCTCGGGGCGGGCCGGGCCGCGTTCTTCGTGCACAGGAGGACCGGTGGGACGTTACGTACTGCGACGGCTGTTGCAGTTGATCCCAGTTTTCATCGGCACCACATTCCTCATCTACGCGATGGTGTGGGCCGTCCCGGGTGATCCGTTCGCCGGCAAGTGCGGTGAGCGGCCCTGCCCGGACTCGTACATCAAGGAGATGACGCAGCAGTTCAACCTGGACGACCCGCTCGTCGTGCAGTACTTCAAGTACCTCGGGCAGCTGTTCAGCGGGGACTTCGGCGAGACCTACAACGGCGTCCAGATCTCCCAGCTGATCGCCAACGCCTACCCGACCACCGTGCGGCTGGCCCTGGTGGCGCTGGTCATCGAGGCCGTCATCGGCGTCCTGGCCGGCATCGTGACCGGTCTGCGCGGCAAGGGCTTCCTGGACAGCCTGGTGCTGGTCTCCACGCTCTTCCTGATCTCGCTGCCGGTGTTCGTCACCGGGTTCGTGCTGAAGGTGTGGCTGGGCACCGAGCTCGATCTGATCAAGACATCGGTCGGGTCCGATCCCACGTTCGGCGAACTGCTCGTACCCGGCTTCGTGCTGGGCAGCCTCTCGATGGCCTACGTGGCGCGGCTGACCAGGACGAGCATGATGGAGAACAAGCGCGCCGACTACGTGCGCACGGCTCACGCGAAGGGCCTGGGACCGCGCCGCGTCGTCGGCGTGCACCTGCTGCGGAACTCGATGATCCCGGTCATCACCTTCCTCGGCACCGACCTGGGCGCGCTCATGGGCGGGGCCATCGTCACCGAAGGCGTGTTCAACATCCGGGGCATCGGCGGGCTGGTCTACAAGGCCATCCTCACCAAGGAGGGCATGACCGTCACCGGCATCGTCACGCTGCTGGTGCTGGTCTACCTGCTGATGAACCTCCTGGTGGACATCCTGTACGCGGTCCTGGACCCGAGGATTCGATATGACTGAACCGACTGCCACTGTCGTCACCACCACGCAATCCGGGACCGACCCGATGGCGGCCCACGAGATCAGGCCCGAGAAGCCGCGCGGCCTGTGGGCCGACGCCTGGCGCGACCTGCGGCGCAGGCCGATGTTCCTGGCCTCCTCGGCGATCATCTTCGTGCTGCTGCTGATGGTCGCCTTCCCGCAGCTGTTCACCTCGGCCGATCCGAACAACGCGATCCTGGCCAACGCCCGGCAGGGCCCGTCCGCGGACGCCTGGTTCGGTTACGACGTGCAGGGCCGGGACATCTACGCGCGCGCCATCTACGGCGCCCGCGCGTCCGTCGCCGTCGGCCTGCTCGCCACCCTGGGCACGGTGCTGATCGGGTCCGTCGTCGGGATCATCGGCGGCTACTACGGCGGCTGGCTGGACAACCTGCTGTCCCGGTTCTCCGAGATCTTCCTCGGGCTGCCGTTCGTGCTCGGCGCCATCGTCATCCTCACCACCTTCAACCAGCCCGGTGACATCCCCAGCGGAACCCGGGTGATCCTGCAGGTGGTGGGCTCGATCGCGGCGCTGTCCTGGCCGATCGCGATGCGCATCATGCGGTCCGCGGCGATCTCGGCGAAGCAGCAGGACTACGTGAAGGCGGCGCGGGCCCTGGGCGCGACGCCGTCGCGGATCATCCTGCGGCACATGCTGCCGAACTGCCTCGCGCCGGTGCTGGTGTACGCGACGATCGCGCTCGGCGGGTTCATCGGTGCCGAGGCCACGCTGTCCTACCTGGGCCTCGGGCTGAAGTACCCGGTGGTGTCCTGGGGCGTGATGATCGCGGACTCCCGCGACTACATCGAGACCGCCCCGCACCTGCTGCTGTTCCCCGCCGGGTTCCTGGTGGTCACCGTGCTGGCGTTCGTGATGCTCGGTGACGCTGTCCGCGACGCGCTCGACCCGAAGCAGAAGTAGGAGGACCGCTGTGTCCGACAAGGACGAGAAGGCAGGGCGGCTGCTCGACGTCGAGGACCTGCACGTGGAGTTCCGCACCCGCGACGGCGTCGCGAAGGTGCTCAACGGCGTCAGCTATCACGTCGACCCGGGCGAGACGCTGGCCGTGCTGGGCGAATCCGGCTCCGGCAAGAGCGTCACCGCGCAGACCGTGATGGGCATCCTGGACACCCCGCCGGGCTTCGTCACCGGCGGCGCCATCCGCTACGAGGGCGAAGACCTGCTCACCGCCACCGACGCGCGTCGTCGCGAGCTCCGCGGCGACTCGATGGCGATGATCTTCCAGGACGCGCTGTCGGCGCTGAACCCCGTGTTCACCGTCGGCTTCCAGATCGCCGAGCAGCTGCGGCTGCGCCGCGGCATGTCCCGCAAGGACGCCACCGCCCGCGCCGTGGAACTGCTGGACCTGGTGAAGATCCCGAACGCGAAGCAGCGCGTGAAGGAGTACCCGCACCAGTTCTCCGGCGGCATGCGGCAGCGGGCGATGATCGCGATGTCCCTGGCGCTGGACCCGAAGCTGCTCATCGCCGACGAACCGACCACCGCGCTGGACGTGACGGTGCAGGCCCAGATCATGGACCTGCTCGACGAGCTGCGCCGCGAGCGGGGGATGGGGCTGATCCTCATCACCCACGACCTCGGCGTGGTCGCGGAGGTCGCCGACCGGATCGTGGTGATGTACGCGGGCCGCATCGTCGAGTCCGCCGACGCCTACAGCCTCTACGCGCGGCCCGGGCACCCGTACACCGAGGGGCTGATGCGGTCGATCCCGCGCCTGGACCTGAAGGGCCAGGACCTGGACACGATCAAGGGCCTGCCGCCGAACCTGATGAAGATCCCCAGCGGCTGCCCGTTCCACCCGCGCTGCCCCCGCGCCCAGGACCGCTGCCAGGAGCAGATCCCCGAGCAGCACCTGCTCGGGGACGGCCGGACCAGCGCCTGCCACTTCGCCGAGGAGCTGATGACCAGTGAGTGAGCCGATCCTCGAAGTGCGGGACCTGGTCAAGCACTTCCCGATCAACCGCGGCATCGTCTTCCAGCGCACCATCGGGCAGGTCCGCGCCGTGGACGGCGTCTCGTTCGACCTGAACAAGGGCGAGACGCTCGGCATCGTCGGCGAATCCGGCTGCGGCAAGTCCACGCTGGCGCAGGTGCTGATGCGGTTGGAGCCGCCGACCAGCGGCACCGCCACCTTCGAAGGCCGCGACATGTTCAGCATGCGCGGCGCCGAGCTGCGCAAGCTGCGCCGCGACATGCAGATCGTGCTGCAGGACCCGTACACGTCGCTGAACCCGCGCCGCACCGTCGGCGACATCATCGGCGAACCCTTCGAGATCCACCCGGAGGTGGCGCCGAAGGGCGACCGGCAGCGCAAGGTGCAGGAACTGCTGGAGGTGGTGGGGCTCAACCCCGAGCACCTGCAGCGCTACCCGCACCAGTTCTCCGGCGGCCAGCGGCAGCGCATCGGCATCGCCCGGGCGCTGGCGCTGAAGCCGAAGGTGATCGTCTGCGACGAGCCGGTGTCGGCGCTGGACGTGTCGATCCAGGCGCAGGTGATGAACCTGCTCGGCGAGCTGCAGCAGGAGTTCGGCCTCTCGTACGTGTTCATCGCCCACGACCTGGGCGTGGTGCGGCACCTGTCGGACCGGGTCGGCGTGATGTACCTGGGCAAGATGGTGGAGATCGGCACCGACGAGCAGATCTACGAGCACCCGCAGCACCCGTACACGCAGGCGCTGCTGTCCTCGGTCCCGGTTCCGGACCCGACGTTGCGCGGCAAGCGCGAGGTCATCCGGCTGACCGGCGACGTGCCGAGCCCGGCGAACCCGCCGTCGGGCTGCCGGTTCCGCACCCGGTGCTGGAAGGCGCAGGACATCTGCGCGGAGAGCGTCCCGGAGCTGGAGGTGCGGCTGGGCGAGCACCCGGCGGCCTGCCACTTCGCGGAGGAGCGGCCGCACGTGGTCGCCTGATCAGCGCCGACGCGCGCCCCGTCCGGTTCCCGGGCGGGGCGCGCTCGCGTCTCACCCGGCGAGCAGGCCCACCCCGCCGTAGGCGTTCGCCTGCCCCGCCTCGCCGAAGCTGATCTGCGAATCGGGGCGCCACAGCGGCGAGAGCACCAGGCCCGGATCGGCCAGCGCGTACCCGTCGAACAGGCTCAGCACGCTCTCCCGGTCCCGCCACAGCACCGGCGTCGGTGTCCGCGCCATCACCTCGTGCGCCACCCGGACCTGCTCGTCGGTGGCCGACACCTGCGAGATGTGCGAGATCGCGAGCCAGCTGCCCGGGGCGCTCGCCTCCCGGTAGCTGGCCACCAGCCGGTGCACCTCCGCGTCGTCCGGCACGAACGGCAGGATCGCGATCGCCAGCACCGCGATCGGACGGGAGAAGTCGAGCATCCCGGCCACCCCGGGCGCGGTGAGCACGCTCTGCGGATCCCGCACGTCGGCCTGGGTGATCGTCACGTTCGCCTGCCCGGTGAGCATCCGCTGCGCGTGCGCCACCGCCACCGGTTCGTGGTCGACGTAGGCGACCCGGACGGACGGGTCGATGCGGTGCGCGATCTCGTGCACGTTGCCGACGGTGGGGATGCCGGAGCCGAGGTCGAGGAACTGGTCGACGCCCTCCGACAGCAGGAACCGCACCGCTCTGCCGAGGAACGCCCGGTTCGCCCGCGCGTAGACCGCCGACTGCGGCAGCACCGCCAGCGCGTCGTCGGCCGCCTTGCGGTCGATCGCGAAGTGCGCCGAACCGCCCAGGTAGTAGTCGTACATGCGGGCCGAGTTCGGGCGATCGGTGTCGGGAGCCGAGGGCATGGCCCGGAACAGGTCGTACTCGTTCGCGCCCATGCCGTTGATGTTGCAACAAGGAATCGAAGTCGACCAAGCCCGTTCCGGCGCCGAAGTGCAGAACCCCAGGTGCGCTGACCGGTTCTCGCCAGGATCGGGGGAATGCGCAACCGAATCGGGCCGCTGCAATTCGTCACGGAATCCGCACGCGCGGTGATCGGCCATTCCTGGAATGCGCGCCCCGGGGTCCGCGGTCGTGCGCACCGCGGACCCCGGAACCGCCGCTAGCCGCCCTGGCGGATGAATTCGGCCAGGTCGGCGGACTGCTGCACCCGGGACGGCTCGTGCACGTACATCATGTGGCCCGCCGGGTAGTAGCGGACGTCGATGTTGGCGCGCAGCTCCTCCGGAATGGGAAGCCGGGCCAGCACGTGCTCCGCCGCGTAATACGGCGTGGCGCCGTCGGTGTAGCCGGCGGCGACGTGCACCCGCAGGTGCGGATTGGTGCGCATCGCCGCACCGAGCTTGTCCACGACCGAAACCGAGGAACCCTCGAACTCCTTGTACGACCACGGCTGCACCCGGTTGCTCAGCAACGCGTACGGCAGGTCGTTGGCGTAGTCGAGTTCCTGGCGCAGGTAGTGGTTGATGGCCGCGGAATAGGCGCCGATGATGCCGGAGACGCTCGGGTCGTCCGTCATCCGCTCGCCCACCGCGTCCGGTTCCCAGCCGACGAAGCGCCCGTCCATCCGGCCCACGGTGCGGCGTTCGGAGCGCAGCAGTTCGGTGAAGAACCGCAGGTGCTCGATCCGCAGGTTCGCCCGGTCCACGTAGTCCTCGGACAGGCCGGTGAGCTCGGCGGTGCGCCGGATGACGTCGGCGCGCTCGAACGCGGGCAGCCGCGCGCCGCGGGACAGCGCCCATGCGTAGTCCCCGGAGGCGAACTTCTCCGCCTCCTCCAGCACCTCGGGCAGCGGCCGGTCGCCGTGCTTGCCGTGGTGGTGCGCGATCGCCGCGTACGTCGGCAGGTACAGCACGTGCGGCAGGTCGTTGCCCTCGGTGAACCGGATGGTGCCCATGTCCAGCACCGACGAGATCAGCAGCAGCCCGTTCAGGTACAGCCCGTGCTTGTCCTGGAGGTGCTCGGCCAGCGCCGCGGCCCGCAGCGTGCCGTAGGACTCGCCCGCCAGGTACTTCGGCGACATCCAGCGCCCGTTCCGCGAGGTCCACAGCCGGATGACCTCGCCGACGGACTCGATGTCCCGCTGGTAGCCGTGGAAGTCCGCGGGCTCACCGCCGTTGACGGCCCGCGAGTACCCGGTGGAGACCGGGTCGATGAACACCAGGTCGCTCTCCGCCAGCAGCGTCTCCGGGTTGTCGGCGAGCCCGTACGGCGGGGCGGCCAGCGCACCGGTGTCCCCGGACAGCACCCGCCGCGGCCCCAGCACCCCCAGGTGCAGCCACACGCTCGCGGAGCCGGGGCCGCCGTTGAAGGCGAACGTCACCGGGCGCGGTTCGGTGCTGTCGACGACGTACGAGGTCAGGTGCACCTCGGCCTTCGCCTTCAGCCCGTCGAACTTGCCGTCGGTGATGACCTCCTCGCGCAGCACGATGCGGCCGGTGGTCGCGGTGTAGGACAGCTCACCGCCGGCCGCGGTGATCGTGTGGTGCGTGCTGACCAGGTCGTCGGTCGGGTCGGCCGGGGCCGTCGTCGTTTCCTGCCCGGCTTCGCCGGTGCTCGTTTCGGTGGCTGCCATGACCGAACTCTACGTGCCGGAACCCGCGCGGCGGCGAGGTTTCTGCGACCGTGGAGGGGTGATCTCCGAGCTGGTGGACGACCCCGTCATCGATCCCGCCGCCGCGGCCCGCGACGCGCGTGAGCTGGGCGTGCTGGACGAGCGGATCGCGCGCTGCACCGCCTGCCCCCGGTTGGTGGAGTGGCGGGAGCAGGTGGCGCGGGAGAAGCGGGCGGCGTTCCGCGACCAGACCTACTGGGGCCGGCCGGTGCCCGGTTTCGGCCCGGCGGACGCGGCGATCGCGATCGTCGGCCTCGCCCCGGCCGCGCACGGCGCGAACCGGACCGGCCGGATGTTCACCGGTGACCGGTCCGGGGACGTGCTCTACCAGGCCATGCACGACGTGGGGCTGGCCTCGCAGCCGCACGCGCACGGCCTCGGCGACGGCTTGGTCCTGCACCGCACCCGGATCACCTCACCGGTCCGGTGCGCCCCGCCCGCGAACAAACCGACCCCGGGTGAGCGGGACACCTGCCGGCCGTGGCTGGCCCGCGAACTCGTGCTGCTGCGGGATTCGGTGCGGGTGGTGCTGGTGCTGGGCGGTTTCGGCTGGCAGGCGGTGCTGCCGGTGCTGCGCGACGCGGCCTGGGAGGTCCCGTCGCCGCGGCCGAAGTTCGGGCACGGGTCGGCTGTGGTGCTGCCCGCGACGGACGGCGGCGCGGACCTGAACCTGCTTGGCTGCTACCACGTCAGCCAGCAGAACACCTTCACCGGAACGCTCACCCCGGAGATGCTGCGCGACGTGCTGCACCGCGCCCGCGAGCTCGCCGGGATCTGACGTCGCTCCGCCGCCCTCATCGAACGTCGCGGAGCGCCGCGGCGAACTCCGGGTGTGGCGCGTCGACCACGATGGTCGCGCCGTCCTCCGCCGTCCGGGCACCGCTGATCCGCGGCAGCGACCCGAACACGAACGGCAACACCGAACCGAGGGCGGTTAGGCGGCGGAGATCGTCCGGATCTCGCAGCGGACGCCGCGAACGCGGGACAGCCTGCGGTCTCCGGTCAGCAGTGGACATCCCAACTGCTCTGCGGCGGCGACGTACGCGGCGTCGTAAGCGGTGACGTTGCCGCGCAGCTCCCACATGCGGGGCAGGAGCCGGGTGGGATCGACCTGGTCCAGCGCCATGTCGACCAGAGCGGTCGTGGCATCTTCAGCGCGCTCGATGGTGATCTTCTGTCCCAGCAGCCGCCCCCGGATCACTGACATGACCTCGATGTGGATGTGCGCAGGTGCCGCCCAGTGGTCGTCGGCGGCCAGCGCTGACCGAGCCCGACGTCCTGACGGGCCGTCGTCGAGCAGGGCGTCGGCCAGCGCTGATGCGTCCACGACCAGCACTAGCCGTCACCGCTCTCGTCGAGTCCACGTTCGTCGCGCAGGCCACGGAGTTCGTCGGCGGTGTCGCCCGCCGCGACCGTGCTCCCGTCGGACCGGCCGGAGAAACGGGCGAGGAGAGCCCGGTTCTCCGAGCGGCGCGCCTCGGCTTCGACCAAGGACAGCAAGTACGCCTGGAGCGACTGCCCTTGCGCGCGCGCTCTGTCGACCAACGTGTCGCGCACGGCCTCAGGCACATCGCGAATCTGCAAGGCAACCATGCATGCATATTACATGCAATTCGTGGACCAGGGGGTACCCGATGGGGTGATCGGGAGTTTTGTCGCTGGGTCGATGTTGCTACCCGAGGTAGCATCGAATCGTGACGGTGAACAAGGCGCGCGGGAATGAGGCGGGTCCGCCCGATCTCGAGGGGCGGCGGTTGCCCGAGTTCGCGGATCGGTTGGCGGAACTGGTGGGGCGGTACCGCCCGGCCGAGGCGCCGCCGGGAGCCGTCGACGTCGTGCAACCCGCGGCGTCCGGGGAGATCCGGTCGGCGGGACGGGCGCGCAAGGTGAGCGTGTCGATCCCGGAAGACCTGACGGCGGCGGTGCAGCAGCGGGTCGGGCGCGGCGCGTTCAGCCAGTACGTGACCGATGCCGTGGCGCGGCAGCTGGAGCTGGACCTGCTGGGCGAGCTCGCCGACCTGCTCGAACGCGAACACGGACCGGTGCCCGCTGCGGCGCTGGAGGAAGCGAGGTGTGCATGGCCCGACCACGAATAGCCGCGGGCGGCACGCTCCTGCTCGACGCCGCCGCCGTGCGCGAGCTCGCGGCCGGTGGCGCCCGAGTTCGCGCGCACGTCGAGATCGCCCGCGCGCGCCGGGCGCAGGTAGTGATCACCGCGGTGACGCTCGCCGAAGCGATGCTCGGTTCCGGTGCCGACCCGGAGCTCTCGGCGGTGCTCGATCGGATCAAGGTCCTCCCGGTGCGTCCGGAGGACGCCCGCCTCGGCGGGAAGTGCACCACCGGTGGCGCGGCGGGTCACCGGTTCAACTCCACAGTGGACGCGATCGTCGCGGCGGCGGCTTCGGGGCTCGCTCGTCCGGTCGTGCTGCTCGCCGCCGACCCGGTCGGCATGCGGCACCTGCTGTCGGAACTCGGGACTCCGGCGGCAGGCGACGACGAGCGAGCCCCCGCGGATCCCGGCGGCGACCTCGGCCCGACCGTCGATTCCCCCGCGTGCGAGGAGATCGCGCCTCGCGCGGCCGGGCGGCGGGGCATCGCGGTCGTGCAGGTGTGAGGTCGCGGTGGCACCGCGCGGCTCGGGTCGATGTGGCGAATCCGTTGCGCCGTACCGGTTCAGCGTCCGTGAGCACCGGTTTCTTGATCGGAGCCCGCGGTCCCGATGCCGCCGCCGCGCCCTGCCGGAATCGGGAATCCGCAGCGCAGTACCTGGTCAGCACGGGTGGACGCCGATCCGGCGCCGAACTCCTCGGAATGCGGAAGATGCTGCGGCGTGGTGGCTTTCCGGCCGGAAAAGTCGGTAGGGTGGCCGTCAATCCGGCTCCCCCGCGCTGCGGAGTGCGCATACCGAGCGCAGCCGTCCGCGCACAGCGCGTAGATCGTGATCACCACCACGCGCGACTGGCGTCACATTAGGGGGGGTCTGCGGACCGTGCCCCCGCCCAGTGGTGCGACCATATCGGCATGGCTGGTAAATCCGAACCCACCCGGATTCTCATCCTCGGCGGCGGCTATGTCGGCATGTACACGGCGCTTCAGCTTCAGTCCAAGCTGGGACGTCGCGAAGCCTCCGTCACCGTGGTCGATCCTCAGCCGCACATGACCTACCAGCCCTTCCTACCGGAAGCGGCAGCGGGCTCGGTCGAGCCTCGCCACGTGGTAGCGCCACTGCGACGAGTCCTGAAGCGGTGCCATGTGATCACCGCCAGTGTCACCGAGATCAAGCACGCCGACCAGGTCGTGCAGATCGAGAACCCGCAGACGGGTCCCGAAGAGCTCCCCTACGACGTGCTCGTGGTGGCGCTGGGCTCCGTGTCCCGACTCCTGCCCATCCCCGGCCTGGCGGAACAAGGCATCAGCCTCAAGACCGTCGGTGAAGCCATCTACCTGCGCAACCACGTGCTGGCGAAGATGGACGCGGCGGCCAACACCTCCGACGAGGAGCTGCGCAAGCGGCTGCTCACCTTCACCTTCGTCGGTGGCGGCTTCGCCGGAGCCGAGGCGCTGGCGGAGCTGGAGGACATGGCCCGTTACGCCACCCGCTACTACGAGTCCATCTCGCCGGAGGACATGCGGTGGGTCCTCGTCGAGGCCGCCGGGCGCGTGATGCCCGAGGTCAGCGAGAAGATGGGCGTCTACGTGGTCAAGGCGTTGGAAGAGCGCGGGATCCAGGTCTACCTGAACACCTTCCTGAAGTCGGTGGAGAACGGCCACGCCGTGCTCTCCGACGGGACCGAGTTCGACACCGACACGCTGGTGTGGAACGCGGGCGTCAAGGCCAACCCGGTGCTGAAGAACTCCGACCTGCCGCTCGACGAGCGCGGCCGGATCAAGGCCACCTCGCACCTCCAGGTCGAAGGCCTGCCGAACGTGTGGGCCGCCGGTGACTGCTCGGCGGTGCCGGACCTCTCGAAGGCCGACACCGACCCGAACGCGACCTGCGCGCCGTCCGCGCAGCACGCGGTGCGCCAGGCCAACCAGCTCGGCAAGAACCTGCTGGCGTCGCTCCGTGGCAAGTCCACCAAGGAGTACCGCCACGCCTACGCCGGCTCGGTCGCGGGCCTCGGGCTCTACAAGGGCGTCGCCGACGTCTACGGGTTCAAGGCCAAGGGCTTCGTCGCGTGGTTCATGCACCGCACGTACCACGTGAGCCGGATGCCCACCTTCAACCGCAAGATGCGGATCGTCATCGACTGGACGCTGGCGTTCCTGTTCAAGCGGGAAGCCGTGTCGATGGGTCAGATCCAGAATCCGAAGGCCGACTTCGAGCGGGCCGCGGCAAGCTGACCGTACTCCGGGTGATCACCGCGTGCTTCATGAGCACGCGGTGATTCGCGTACGAGTGGGGGCTGCTCCGTGCAGGCGATCGGGTGACCCGCTACCCTTGACGATGAGTAGCGGGTAATCGAAGACTGTCGGGGCGTCGTCACTCGAAAGGATGCCTCAGTTGGGGAAGGGGTGAATCCTTTGACTCTCCAGGAACTTGCGGCTCTGCTGCGCAGCGACGAAGTGCAGGACGGCCCGCTCGCCGATTTCGCGGCCGAGTACCAGGCCGCTTCCGAGGTGTTCCGCAAGAAGGACGACTGACCGAGCGCAGCACCGGCCGGACCACCGAGCGCCGGTGATGGCGGCATCGCAGGAGGACCGGGGTTATGACCGAGGGGGCGGCGGACGACTTCGCGCACCCGTTCGGCCCCACGACCGGTCCCGCGGCCGCTGATTTCCGCCCCGGACCACTGCTGCTGCAGGGGCAGGACTACTTCTTCCGCTCCGCCGACACCAGCCTCGACTTCCAGGAGCGCGTGCACCGCGCGGACCTGGTCGACGACGGGGACGGCGATCCGATCCCGTGCGTGCTCGTCCTCGCGCGGGCCGCGGACATGGAGATGAACGAGCTCTCCCTCGCGCTGGCGGAGCGCAACATCCGGATGGTGCGCATCGATGCCGACCGGTGCGTCGACGTCGCCCTCACGGTCTACACCGACACCCCGCTGGTCGAGCTCGAGCGCTGGCTGCTGCGACCGATCATGGTGTGGCGGCGGCACTTCGACATCACCGCGTTGCCCGTGGACCCGACGACCGTCCACGGCGCCTACGTCCGCGAGCAGTGGCGCGCGGTGTCCGGCTGGTTGTCCGGCCGCGCCGACTGGGAGCAGATCAACCCGGTGCGCTCCAGCGCCCACCTGGACCGGCTCACCCAGCTGCGGGACGCGGCTTCGTTCGGCTTCCGGGTACCGCGCACCGCGGTGACCACCCTGCCGGGCCGGAACCGCCCGGGCGGCGGCCGTTGCATCGTCAAGACCGCGGGCCACCACATGCTCGAACCGGAACCGGGCGCGCTGCGGGGGCTCTTCCCCCGGCCGCTGGACATCCGGCACTCCGCGGAAGCGCGCGAGCCCGCCCCGGTGCTGGTGCAGCAGTACGTCGGCTCCGAGCACGAGATCCGCGCGTTCGTCGTGGGCGACGAGGTCATCGGCTACCGGGTGGACAAGCTCGACCCGGCGCAGCTGTGGGTCGACCCGGACTCGGTGGCCGTGGAACGGGTCGAGCTGCCCGCAGGCCTGGCGACCCGGCTGCTGGCGCTGTGCCGCTTCTGGCGGTTGCACGTGGCGGCGTTCGACCTGCTCGCCACGGACTCCGATCACGTGTTCCTGGAGGTCAACGTGAACTGCGACTGGCGCTGGTTCGAGCACCGGGCGCAGGACGACGCGGTCTCCACCGCCGTGCACCGCTGGGTCGCCGAGCGCTACGAGCACCTCGTGGCGACTACCTCGGCGCCGAGGTGGGACTGATGGGGGCGGGCCGCGACCGCCGCCGATCGCCGCGCACCGGGGGGAGCGGCTTGCTCTGGTCGGCGGCTTCCGATCGGGGGGAACCGGAGGCAGAGTCGGTGCGTCCGAACCGGCGGTGGCGATCGGCCCAGCACCGATCGGCGCCGTTACCGCTCAGCCCGCGCTCTAGGACCTCCTCGAACGCGCGCTGAGACCGAGCCCCCGTAGCCCAACTGGCAGAGGCAGACGACTTAAACTCGTCCGAGTGTCGGTTCGATCCCGACCGGGGGCACCACCACGCGACGGCCGGTCCGCGGACCACGCAGCGAGGCCGGCTGGACTGCGAAGCAGCGCCGCAGCGATGGCAGCGCGCCGAGCGGATGCGGCAGCGACTGCCCGTGATGAGACCACCCCATCGGGCGACATCCCACGAACCTTGCGCCGCCTCCCCGGACCCGGCTCGGCGCCGATTCGCCCTCGACGGAACCTCCGGCCCGACAGCCGCCCGGACTGCCCGGAAGAGCCCTCCGCCGCCGGTGACAACCCTGGTCCGGTGCGGGAGCGGACACCGGCGAAGGCCGGTCGAGGACTTCTCGGGCACGCGAAATTCCCCGACCACCGTGAGTGGCCGGGGTGATTCCGCGTACTCTCGTGATCGCTCGGCGGTTGTCGATTCCGGTGCGGTGCGCCGACCCGGAATCCGCGTGCTGTCGACGAAAGCCAAGTGGTGCGGTGTGCCGCTGACGAAACCCCCAGTCACCTCAGCGGCACACCTACCGCCACTCGGCTGCTGTCCGGACCGTTCGGTCGGTTCGCGCGCATCGACCGTCCGTGGCCCGTTCGGCGCAGCCCGTGTCAGAGCATGGCAGGCGACGGAGCGGATGTGTGGCGGCCCGCGTCCGGAGCGTGGGGAAGTACCTGCTCAACGGCGGGTACCGGATTTTCCGGTCCGGATCCGGACCGGAGGAGGACGGGGATGACGGACCGGAAAGCGGGGGCTTCGGCGACGGGCACCGGGATGCGGGCGCTGTTCGCGGAACGGTTCGCCCTGCTGTACGTGACCGCGGGCGACCCCCCGCTGAAGCGGGTGGCCGACGCGGTCGAGCGCGCCCGGCGGCTCGACGAGCGCGGCAGGCCGATCCGATCCACCGCCCAGCGGATCAGCGACTGGCGCCGCGGACGCAACGTGCCCGCCCGGTTCGCCGCGCTCTCCGTGGTGCTCGAGATCCTCATCGGCGAAGCGCGCAAGCACCAGCCGCAGCCTCCGGTGGAGGGACTCTACGACGTGTCCGCGTGGCGGGCCCGTTGGGAAGAAGCACTCGCCAGCCCGCTCAGCACGCCCGACCCGGCCCCCGCCACCGAGAAGGGCGATGCGGACGAAGCCGAGACGGCCCCACCTGCGGACGGCGGGCTCTGCCCGTACCGCGGACTCGCCGCGTTCGGCCAGGACGAATCCGGCTGGTTCTTCGGGCGGGAACGCGCCACCACCACGCTGGTGGAACGCCTCGCCGCCGCGGCCGACGAGGGCGGCATCACCATGCTCGTCGGTGCCTCCGGGGCGGGGAAGTCCTCGCTGCTGGGCGCGGGTCTGCTCCCGGCGCTCACCGGCGGCGCGCTCGCCGAGCAGGGCTCCTCGACGTGGCCGGTCCGCACCACGACGCCGGGAGAGGACCCGCTCCGCGCCCTCACCGAACTGATCCCCGAGCTCAACGAGGTGCTGGCCAACGCCGACCGCCACGGCGCCGAACCGGACGGCCCGGTCCGCTGCCCGGAGGGTTCGGACGATCAGGACTCCGACGCCGCGAACGCACCGGTCCCGGACTCACCCGCCGCGGGCGGACGAGCCTTCGACGCGCCCGTCCCCGACCCGTCCGCGGACTTCCGCTTCGCCGAGCAGGTCCGGGACGCCGTCGCCGGGCACGTCCGCCGCGCCGCCGGCGACGGGGCGCGCCTGGTGCTGGTCGTGGACCAGTTCGAGGAAGCGTTCACCATGTGCCGGGACGAGCACCGGCGGGCGCTGTTCGTGCAGGTGCTGAACGCCTGCTGTACGACCGGATTCGCGGGCGGCACCCCGCCCGGGCTGGTGGTGCTCGGGCTGCGGGCGGACTTCTACGCGCGCTGCCTCGACTTCCCGGAACTCGCCGAAGCCCTCCAGCACCGGCAGATGGTGCTGGGCGCGATGACCGTCACCGAGCTGCGCAAGGCCATCACCGGCCCGGCGAAGGCCACCGGCCTGCAGATCGAACCGGGTCTGGTGGACGTGCTGCTGCGCGACCTCGGGGTCAGCGTCGGCCGGGCGTACGGCAAACCGTCCCAACGGGCCTACGACGCCGGTGCGCTGCCGCTGCTGTCACACGCGCTGCTGGTCACCTGGCAGCGCAGGCAATCGGGGAAGCTCACCATCGCCGGATACCGCGCGGCGGGCGGCATCCAGGGCGCGGTGGCGGCCACCGCGGAACGGGCGTGGGCCGAACTCGCCGAAGGCGGGCAGACCGCCGCGCGGCAGGTGCTGCTGCGGCTGGTGCACGTCGGCGAGGACACCCAGGACACCCGCAGGCGCGCCACCTACACCGAGATCGTCGAGCACGCCGAACACCGCGACGCCGCGGCCCGCGCGCTGAACGTGCTCACGACCGCGCGGCTGGTGACCTTGGACTCCGACTGCGCCGAGATCAGCCACGAGGCCCTGCTGTACGCGTGGCCGCGGCTGCGCAGCTGGATCGACCAGGACCGCGCGGGCAACCTCGCCCGGCAACGGCTGGAACGGGACGCCGAATCGTGGCGCCAGGAAAGCCGGGACACCTCGCTGCTCTACCGCGGGGCACGGCTGGAAACGGCCCAGCACTGGGCGGACCAGGTCGGCTCGGCCGAACTGGCGCCGATCAGCCACGAGTTCCTGCACGCCTCGATGCGGCACCGGCGGCGGGCGGGCTGGTTCCGGCGCGGCACGGCGGCCGCCGTGTGCGTGTTCGCCGCAGTCGCCGCCGTGGCCGCGGTGCTGGCGGTGCGGGAACGCGACGACGCCGAGTTCCGGCAGGTGCTCGCGCAGGCCGATCGGTTGCAGGCCGGTGACCCCTCCGCCGCGGCGAAGCTGAACCTGGTGGCCGAGCGGCTGCGCCCGGACGACCAGGGCGTGTACACGCGGCTGCTGTCCACCCAGAACTCGCCGCTGAGCATGCCGGTGCGCGGGCACAAGGGGCCGGTGTACCTGACCACGTTCAGCCCGGACGGCCGCACCCTCGCCACCGCCAGCTACGACGAGACCGTGCGGCTGTGGGACGTCTCCGACCGGATGCACCCGAAACAACTGGGCGCACCGCTGACCGGGTTCGGCAGCTGGGTCACCTCGGCCGTGTTCAGCCCGGACGGGCGGACCCTGGCCGCCGCGGGCGACGACCACCTGGTCCGGCTGTACGACGTGTCCGATCCGGCCCGCCCGAAGTCGCTGGGGCCGCCGATCGGCGGCACCGACGGCACCATCTACCTGCTGGCCTTCAGCCCCGACGGCCGAACGCTGGCCACCGCCAACGAGGACCGGACGGCTCGGCTGTGGAACGTGACCGACCCGGCCCGGCCGGTGCCGTGGGGAGAGCCGCTGACCGGGCATTTCGCGCAGGTCCGCACCCTGGCGTTCACCCCGGACGGACGGACCTTGGCGACCAGCGGCGATGACCGGACCGTCCGGCTGTGGGACGTGGCGGACCCGGCTCGGCCGACGCCGCTGGGCCAGCCGCTGACCGGGCACACCGGGGGCATGCACACGGTGGCGTTCAGCCCGGACGGTCGGACGCTCGCCTCCGGCAGCTCGGACAAGACGATCCGGCTGTGGGACGTGCACGACCCGGCCCACGCCGTGCAGCTCGGGCCCGCGCTCATCGGGCACAACGCCCCGGTGTGGTCGGTCAAGTTCAGCCCCGACGGCCGCACGCTGGCCTCGGGCAGCGCCGACAGCTCGGCGCTGCTGTGGAACGTGACCGACCCGGCGAACGCGACCAGGCTGGGGCAGAGCCTCAGCTCGGGCAGCAGCACCGTGTTCGCGGTGGGGTTCAGCCCGGACGGCGGCACCTTGGCGACCGGAGCGGACGACGGCACGGTACGGCTCTGGTCGCTGCCGGAGCGGATCCTGTCCGGGCACACCGCGCGCGTGAACACCGCGCTGTTCAGCCCGGACGGGCGGACGTTGATCACCGCGGGGGACGACCACACCATGCGGGTGTGGGACGTCTCCACCCGGGTGCCGCGCCAGGTGGCCGGCCCGTTGGACGTCTACGACGGTCCGGTCGGTTCGGTGTACGCGGCGGCGTTCAGCCCGGACGGGCGCATCCTGGCCACCGGCGGCGGCTCCGGCACGGTGCGGTTGTGGGACATGCAGGACCGGTCGGCCCCGAAACCGCTCGCCGGGTCGTTCAAGGTCGACACCCGCTACGCGGGCGAGGTGTCGTTCAGCCCGGACGGCAGGACCTTGGTGACCTGCGACGACGACCACAGCGTGCAGCTGTGGGACGTCAGCGACCCCACCGTGCCGGTGCGGCTGGGGGCGCCGCTCACCGGGCATCGCGGCTACATCAACCAGGCGAGCTTCAGCCCGGACGGCCGCGTGCTGGCGACGGCGAGCAGCGACGGCACCGTCCGGTTGTGGGACGTCACCGACCGCGGGCACCCGGAACTGCTGGGGAAACCGCTGAACACGGGGGACACGGAGACCTACACGGCGAGTTTCAGCCCGGACGGGAACACGATCGCCACCGCGGGCCAGGACAAGGCGATCCGGCTGTGGGACGTGTCCGACCCGGCGGCGCCCCGGTTGCTCGGGAACCCGCTGATCGGGCACACCCAGATCGTCAAGACCGCGGTGTTCAGCCCGGACGGCCGGACGCTGGCCACCGCGGGCGAAGACCGCACCGTCCGGTTGTGGGACGTGTCGGATCCGCGGCGGGCGGTGCCGATCGGCAACAGCGTCGCCGAGCACCAGGCCGCGGTGAACACGGTGTCGTTCAGCCCGGACGGCCGGACCTTCGCCACCTCCAGCGGCGACAACACCGCGCAGCTGTGGGACCTGGACGAGCAGTACGCCATCGACCGCATCTGCGCCACGACCCGCGGGGTGCTGCCGCGCGAGCAGTGGGAGCAGACGATCCCGCAGACCGCGTACTCGCCGCCCTGCGAGTGACCGCCCGCGAGCATCAGCGAGCGACCCGCCCGGGGTGACCGCCCTACGGCCCGGCGGTCAGCGGCCTGGCGGTCAGCGGCCGAAGAGCCGCCGGACCCGGTCGCCGAAGCCGAGCACCGCCGCCCGGCACTCCCGCAGCGCGTCCGGGTAGGTGCGGGTGTCGGCGAGCGCGGCGCGCCAGGAACGGCCGTCGACCACGGGCAGCCGGTGCTGGAAGCCGTGGAACTTCGAGGCGAACGGGTCGACGACCACGACCCGCCGTCCCATCAGCGTCGCCCAGTAGGCGCCGTGGTACGAGTTCGTCACCACCACCTCCCCGGAGGCGAGGAAGTCCAGCGTCCCGTCGAGGTCGTCGTTCCCGTTGGTGCGCAACGGGAATTCGCCGAGATCGGCGGGGAACGGCAGCTTCTGATCGCGATGCCGGTAGGCGACGACCTCGTGGCGCGGTTCGCCCGGGGCGGCCAGCCGCGGCAGCAGCGCGCTCACGCACGGCACCCACTCGTGGCCGCCGGGGCCCTGCCGGTCGCGCAGGCCGACCAGGTCGAACCGGCCGAGGAGCTCGGGTGCGTCGATCGCGTGGTGCTCGTTGTTGTTGTGCCCGGCGCCCCAGACGACGAGCTTCGGCGGCCGCAGCGACAGCAGCAGGTCGAGCTGCCGGTCGAAGAACCCGGTGCCGAGCAGACCGCCACCGCCGTAGATGACGTGGGCGCGGCGCAACCGGTCCGCGTAGCGCGGGACGTCGTGCTCGATGTCGATGGTGGTGGCGTTGGCCAGCCACGGGAAGTGTTCGAGGTGGTCGGACGGCGGGCAGGCCATGTCGCCGATGTTGTGCGGGTCGCGGCGGTGCACGACGAAGATCTCGGGCATGTGCGGCGGTGCTCCTCGATCGCGGTTCTCGATCAGCGGCGTGGGGGAGTGGCGCAGCGGCGCCGGGCGAGCTCGGCCAGTTCGGCCAGCACCGCGGGCAGCGCCGCCGCGTCGAGGTGCTCGCGCACGGCCCGGTGGTTCGCGGCGAGCGGTTCGGCGGCCGCGGCGGGGTCGCCCAGCAGCGCCGCCACCTCGTCCACCGCGTCCGGCCCGGGTACGTGCAGGCCGAGGGCGCGGAGTTCGTCGAGCACCGGGTACGGCCCGGCCACGACGAGCCGTCGCGCCGCGGCGGCCTCCGCGACGGGCAACCCCCAGCCCTCCCAGGTGGAGGGCAGCAGCACCAGGTCGGCGGCCGCGTACATGTCCGCCTGCTCGGCGACGTGCCCGCGCACCGGTCCGGGCGCGGCGGCCAGCGCCTCCGCGACGTGCCCGGTGGCGGGGGTGTCGTCGGTGAGCCAGTAGCGCACCGGCCGGTCGAGCCGCGCGCGCAGCTCGGTCGCGATCCGGACCGCGCCGGGGATGTTCTTGTTCGCGCCCTCGACGCGTGCCGGGTGCAGCACGAGCACCTCGTCCGGTGCGACCCCGAGCCGGGCGCGGGTGCGGTCGCGGTCGCCGCTCGCGAGCCGGTCCACGTGCACGCGGTTGTGCACCACGCGCAGCGCCCCGGTCCGGTGCAGTTCGGGCCAGCGGGCGGTGAACTCGCCCGCGGTGCGCTCGTTGATCAGCACGTGCAGGTGCGCCGGGTGGTGCAGCGGCACCGCGTCGCCGTCCACCGCGCGCAGCGCGGTGCCCTGCCAAGCCGGGTCGTGGTGGCGCAGCAGCACCGGCGTGCCGGTGTCCAGCGCGTGCCGTTCCCACGCGGTGGAGGCGTCCGGCGCGCTCCACAGCGAGCCGGCGTTGTCCAGCACCAGCAGGTCGTGCTCGGTGCAGAGCCGCCGGATCACCGCGTGGTCCACCGGGGGCGGATCACCACCGGGGCGGTCCGCCCACATGCCGGTGACCTCGACGTCGCCGGGTTCCCGGTCGACGAAGTGGCCGGCGGCCCGGGTGACCCGGTGGCCGAGGGCGCGGAACCCGGCCGCCCATTTCGCGGCCTCGATGCTCACGCCGTCGAACCCGCCCAGGCGGTGCGAGACGAGGCACACCCGCATGGGGCTCCTTCCCTGGTGCTGTTCCGGTGTCGTGTTCCGATCCGGATTATTGCGAATGCGGCACGCGAGCGGTCTCGACACCGCCGCTTGCGTACAGTCCGCCGCATGCGTCTTCTGGCAACGTTGGGGAGTCTGCGTGCGGTGATCACGGTGCTGGTCGCCATCACCGCTGCGCAGATGGGGCTGGTCGCCTTCGGGAACATCACGGACTTCGGGACGAATGCGGCGTTCGTGCAGCACGTGTTCGCAATGGACACGACGTTCAATTCACCGGACACGATGTGGCGGTCGATCACGCATCCCGGATTGTCGACGACCGCGTACCTCGTGGTCATCGGCTGGGAAGTGCTGATCACGGTGGTGCTCGTCGCCGCGCTGGTCGTGTGGCTGCGCTCGCACGCGGATGCGCGGCGCGCGGAGCTGGCACGCCGGCTGGCGTCGCTGGGCTGGCTGCTGGAGGTGCTGCTGTTCGGCGGCGGTTTCATCGTGATCGGCGGTGAGTGGTTCATGATGTGGCAGTCCGAGAAGTGGAACGGGCTGCAGGCCGCCCTACAGAACCTGATCATCGCCGCCGTCGGCCTGATCCTGGTGCACCTGCCGTCGCGGGATTCCGAAGCCGCGACCTGATCCCGCGGATCGTTCCGCGCTGAAAGAAAGATCAACTGGGGGCCGGGTGATCGCGGCAGGAGGGCTGCGATCACCCCGGCTCGAAACGAGCCAATCGGTCATTCACGGCGAAAATCGCCTCTTCCGCGTCGTACCTGGGAAAATCCACCGGCGAGAACCGGTATCGGACGATTACCGTCGACCGCGTGCGAATCGTCTTCTCCAGCCTTTCCGGCCACGGCCACCTGTACCCGCTGATCCCGCTGGCGCGCGCCGCGCGTGCACACGGCCACGACGTCCTGTTCGCCACCGGCGAACCGTTCCGCGGCACGGTCGAGGAGCTCGGCCTCCGCTTCGCCGCGGTGGGCGTGCCGATCGGCGCCGGTTTCGCCGCGGCCTCGGGTGGTTCGTCGACGCGGCCGGAACCGGGTTCCGAGGAATGGCGACGGCTGGTCTCCCTCGTGTTCGGCGCCGAGCTGCCGCGCCGCTACCTGGCCGACCTGCGGCCGGTGCTCACCGAGTTCAAGCCCGATCTGGTGGTGCACGAAGCGGGCAACCACGGTGCCGGGCTGGCCGCGCGGGAAGCGGGAATTCCCGGCGTGTGCCACGGTTTCGGCCGCCAGTCCCCGGCGAGCTACGCGGGTTTCGACCCGGCGCTGCGCTCGGTGGCGGCGGACGCCGGTATCGACCTTCCCGAAGGGGACCTGCGCACCCTGGGGAATCCGTTCCTGGACATCTTCCCGGCTTCGCTGCAACCGGCGGAGCTCCTCGAATCGTTGCCGCGCTTCCCGCTGCGGCCGGTCCCGTTCGCGCCGCCCGGTGAGCTGCCGCCGGAAGCGGTGGCCGAGCGGTCGCGGCCGCTGGTGTACCTGACGCTGGGCACCGGTTTCGGCGATGCGGGAGTGCTGCGGTCCGCGATCGAGGGGCTCGCCGCGCTGGACGTGGACGTGCTGGTCGCGGCGGGCCCGAGCGTGCAGGCGGGGGCGTTGGGCGAGCTGCCGCCGAACGTCTCGGTGCACGAATGGGTGCCGCAGGCGGAGCTGTTGGAGCGGGTGGACCTGGTGGTGCACCACGGCGGCAGCGGGACGACGTTGGCCGCGTTGGGGGCCGGGTTGCCGCAGCTGTTCCTGCCGCAGGGCGCCGACCAGTTCGGCAACGCCGAGACGATCACCGCGGCCGGGGGTGGTGCGCAGCTGTTGGGCGCGGAGGTCACCGCGGAGTCGGTGCGCACGGCGGCCGCGCCGCTGCTGGGCGATTCGCCGCACCGGCTCGTCGCTCGCCGGGTGGCCGCGGAGATCGCCGAGATGCCGAGCCCGCAGCGGGTGGCGGAGCGGCTCCCCGACTTCGTCAACTGAGCCCGGGGCCCGGCCCGCGGCGTGCGAGCGGCCGCGGACTGGGCCGACACACCGGCGCCCGATGGGCCGGTTCGGCGTCGTGGTGGCTCCGTAGAATCGCCCGGTGACTTCCGCGCAGAGCAGTCCCGTCGCCGATCCTGCCGCGCCCGACGCGCTGGAGGTGCTGCACCGCGTCTTCGGCTACGACTCGTTCCGGGGCCCGCAGCAGGACATCGTCGAGCACGTCGTCGGTGGCGGCGACGCGTTGGTGCTGATGCCCACCGGCGGCGGGAAATCGCTGTGCTACCAGGTTCCGGCGCTGGTCCGCGACGGCGTCGGCATCGTCGTCTCCCCGTTGATCGCGTTGATGCAGGACCAGGTGGACGCGCTCACCGAGCTCGGGGTGCGCGCCGGGTTCCTCAACTCGACGCAGGACGCCGGGCAGCGCCGCGCGGTGGAGGCCGCGTTCCTGAACGGGGAGCTGGACCTGCTCTACCTGGCGCCGGAGCGGCTGCGCGTCGAATCCACGTTGTCCTTGCTGGACAAGGGGAACATCTCGCTGTTCGCGATCGACGAGGCGCACTGCGTGGCGCAGTGGGGCCACGACTTCCGGCCGGACTACCTGGCGCTGTCGATGCTGCACGAGCGCTGGCCGGACGTGCCGCGCATCGCGCTGACCGCGACCGCCACCGAGGCCACCCGCGGTGAGATCGCGACGCGGCTGGACCTGACGCAGGCGCGGCACTTCGTGGCGAGCTTCGACCGCCCGAACATCCAGTACCGCATCGTTGGCAAGAACGATCCGAAGCGGCAGCTGCTGAACCTGCTGCGCACCGAGCACCCCGGGGACGCGGGCATCGTCTACTGCCTGTCCCGGTCATCGGTGGAGAAGACCGCCGACTTCCTCAGCCAGAACGGTGTTCCGGCGGTGCCGTACCACGCGGGCCTCGACGCGGGGACGCGCGCGGCGCACCAGTCCAGGTTCCTGCGGGAGGACGGACTGGTGGTGGTGGCCACCATCGCGTTCGGCATGGGCATCGACAAGCCGGACGTGCGGTTCGTCGCGCACCTGGACCTGCCCAAGTCGGTGGAGGGCTACTACCAGGAGACCGGCCGGGCCGGTCGCGACGGGCTGCCCTCCACGGCGTGGCTGGCCTACGGGCTGCAGGACGTCGTCCAGCAGCGCAAGATGATCAACAACTCCGAGGGCGACGACGCGCACCGCAGGCGGCTGGGCGCGCACCTGGATTCGATGCTCGCGCTGTGCGAGACCGTGGAGTGCCGCCGGGTGCAGCTGCTGGCCTACTTCGGCCAGGACGGCGCGCCGTGCGGCAACTGCGACACCTGCCTGAACCCGCCGGAGTCCTGGGACGGCACGGTCGCCGCGCAGAAGCTCCTCTCCACGGTGTACCGGCTGCTGCACGAGCGGCGGCAGAAGTTCGGCGCGGGCCACGTCGTGGACATCCTGCTGGGCAAGCGCAACGACAAGGTCCAGCAGTTCCGGCACGACGAGCTCACCGTGTTCGGCGTGGGTGCGGACCTCAAGGAAGTGGAGTGGCGGGGCGTGGTGCGCCAGCTGCTGGCGCAGGGTCTGCTGGCGGTGGAAGGTGATTACGGCACCCTGGTGCTCACCGAGTCCAGCGGTGCGGTGCTCTCGCGGGAGCGCGAGGTGCGGTTCCGGCGCGAACCGGCGAAGGCCGCGAAGGAGCCGAAGCAGGCCAAGGCCGGCAAGGCCGAGCAGGTCGAGCTGCCCGCGGAGGCGGCGCCGCTGTTCGAACGCCTCCGCGCGTGGCGCGCGGCCACGGCGAAGGAGCAGGGCGTGCCCGCCTACGTGATCTTCCACGACGCGGTGCTGCGCCAGGTCGCGGCGCAGCGCCCGGCCACCCTGGACGAGCTGGGCGCGATCAGCGGCGTCGGCCAGAACAAGCTGGCCAAGTACGGCCAGCCCGTCCTGGACGTCCTGGAAGAGGGGTGAACGGGCGGTCCCGGTACCAACCGGCTGATTCGGGTCGCTTGATCGACCGCTCGGACCATTTCGATTCGCTGTTCCGGCGGGAAATGCGCCGTTTCCCGTGAAACCGCGAATTCGGCGAGTCGGGCGCGGCCGGCCGGATTACCCGATATTGCGGACCCGGCGCCGGTTCCCGTTCCGCAGGTACCGCCAGACGGCGGCCCAGGAATCCAGCACGGCGATGAACGCGGCGGACAGCACCAGGGCCAGCGCCCAGCGGGCCGGACCTTCCGGCGGGGCGCTGGTGAGCGCTGTGTGCATGGCCCATACCTGCACCAGGGTGAATCCGAGCGACAGCATCGCACGCAGGGCGAACTGATCCTCGGGATTCTTGCTCCTGTCGGGTGAGGCGTTGCGCAATCCGGATGTCATGATCAAGAACTCCTCCACTTTCAGTGTGCTTCGTACTAATTTCCGTGGCGCCCCTCTTTTTCTTCCTCGACGAAGCATGTCCCGATCAGTCGTCCGGCACGAGGCGTTGCCCGGTGCCACGCGGCCGGACGACCGGAAACAGGAGGTATTCGTGGCCGCACGGCGAACTCGGTTCGCGACGGAACTCCGGCGATTCCGCCAGGACGCCGGATGGTCGCTGGCGCACTTGGCCGAGCGGGTGCACTACAGCAAGGGCTACCTCAGCAAGGTCGAGAACGGTGTCCGGCGGCCGAACCCCGAACTCGCTCGCAGCTGCGACGCCGCGCTGGGGGCGGGCGGTGCGCTCGCGAGCCTGGTGCCCGCGCAGCCCAGCGCGCCGGAACCGGGACCGGTGGGGGAGGGCGACCTGTGGCTGATGGACCTCACCGGTGACGCGGGCTGGTTCCGGCTGGTGGACCGGGGCGAGGTGGCCGCGCTGGGCGTCCCCGGCGCCGAGGTGCCGTTCGCCTACGGCGGCGGGTCGCGCGGCCGGGCCGCGACCGCGCTGGACGCTCCACCGCTGGAGGTGTTCCGCAGGCAGTTCGACCTGCTGCGCGAGCTGGGGCAGACCGCCAGCCACGGCGCGGTGCTGCCGGTGCTCGCGGTGCACTCCCAGACGTTGCGCAGGCTGGCGGCGGACGCCGGGCCGAGCAGCAGCGGTGACCTGCTGGTGCTCAGCGCCCGCTACGCCGAATACGCGGGCTGGATGGCGCAGGAGTCCGGGGACGACCGGGCGGCGCTGTGGTGGACCGACCGCGCGGTGGAGTTCGCGGCGGCGGGCGGGGATCGGCACCTGGCCAGCTACGCGCTGGTGTGCCGTGGGTTGATCACGCTGTACCGGGACGACGCGCGGCAGACCATCGAGCTGTCCCGGCGGGCGCAGCAGGGCCCGGTGCCGCCGCGGATCGGCGGGCTCGCGGCGCAGCGGGAGGCGCAGGGGCACGCGCTGGCCGGCGACTACGACTCGTGCCTGCGCGCGCTGGACCGGTCCCGCGAGCTGCTGGCGCGGGCCGCGCCGGAGCACGACGTCCCGGTGCTGGGGCCGAAGTACCTCCCCGACCCCACCGCGATGATCACCGGCTGGTGCCTGCACGACCTGGGCCGGTCGAGGCGGGCGGCGGAGGTGCTGGACGGCGAGCTGGCCCGGGTTCCGGAGCAGGCGCTGCGCACCCGGGCGCGCTACGGGATGCGCCGCGCGCTGGCCTACGCCTCGGCCGGGGCGGTGGAGCACGCGTGCGCGCTCACCGGAGCGCTGCTGGCCGTGGTCGATTCGTTCGCCTCGGCCACGATCCTGTCCGACCTGCGGCGGATCTCCCGCACGCTGTCCCGCTTCCACGCGAACCGCTGCGTGCGCGAGCTGTACCCGCGGCTCACCGCGGCGCTGCACACCAGGACGAGCTGATCAGCGGAAGTCCGCACGGGTAGAGGAGATCGCCACTGTGCACGAGGTCTTCGTGAACTACCGCACCGGAGATGCGGAGATCGCGGCGGCGTTCATCGCCGCCGACCTGCGGCGCAGGTTCGGGGCGGACCGGATCTTCTTCGACGGCCTGTCGATCAAGCCGGGCCGGGTGTTCCCGCCGGAGCTGCTGGCGGGGGCGCGGCGCTGCCGGGTGCTGCTGGTGCTGATCGGCCCGCACTGGAGGACCGCGCCCGGGACGTGCGGGGGACGGGCGCTGGACGAGGCGCAGGACTGGATCCGGCGGGAGATCGTGGTGGCCGCGGGCGCGGGCGCCGTGGTGCTGCCGATGCTGGTGGGCCGCGAGGTGCCGCCGCTGGGCCCGGCGGAACTGCCGCCCGCGCTGCGCTGGCTCGCGGAGCGCCAGCACCGGCGGTTCGACCCGCGGGACGCGGCGGCGGAGCTGGATCGCCTCGCCGCCGACTTGGTGGACCTGGTCCCGGTGCTGGCGAGCGGTGCGGTGCGGCGCTCCGGCCCGGCGGGGCGGCTGCGGGTCGCCGGCTCCCGGAACGGGCTGCCCGCGGTCCGGCTGGGGAGGCGGCGCAGGATCGCGGGATGGCGCACCGCGCGTGGTGCCGAGCGGGTGCCGGACGGCCCGGTCGCCCGCGACGGGCCTCGAACGTTCCGCGACCGCGCCATCACCCTCCGTGGTAAAGCCCCGCCCCGCCTCGTCCGGGCCGCCGGGCATGGCACCCTGGTAGGGCTGAGGCCGGTGCGCACAGGGCGGGCGCGGCCGTGCAAGCGGGCCCGGGACGATCGCCGGGCGATGACCAGGAGTGGTTGAGTGTTCGACTTTATCCTCTATCCCGTGTCGGCCATTTTGTGGTTCTGGCACAGGGTTTTCGGCACCGTGCTGGGGCCGGACAACGGGTTCGCCTGGGCCTTGTCGGTGTTCTTCCTGGTGTTCACGCTCCGCGTGGTGCTGCTCAAGCCGGCGATCAGCCAGATGCGCGCCGGCCGGAAGATGGCGAAGTTCTCCCCGCAGATCCAGAAGCTGCGGGAGAAGTACAAGAACGACAAGCAGCGCATGGCGCAGGAGATGCAGAAGCTGCAGTCCGAGCACGGGGTGAACCCGATCGGTGGCTGCCTTCCCGCGTTGCTGCAGATCCCGGTGTTCCTGAGCCTGTTCCACGTGCTGCGCGGCTTCACCCCGCAGGCGCAGAGCAACTACATCTTCGACCGCGCCGGGGTCGAGTCGTTCATCAACGCCGACATCTTCGGTGCGAAGCTCGGCAACTGGCTGAGCCAGCCCGCGGCGGTCCTCGAAGCGTTCGGGACCACGCGGCTGAACATGATCGCGGTCGGCCTGCCGCTGATGGTGATCGCGTCCATCGCGACGTTCACCACCATGCGCATGTCGATGAAGCGCCAGACCGACGCCTCCATGGCCAACCCGCAGACGGCCATGATGGGCAAGTTCATGATGTACGTCGCGCCGGTCGGCACGTTGTTCTCCGGCTGGGTGCTGCCGATCGCGATCGTCCTGTACTTCATGGCGAACAACATCTGGACGCTGGGCCAGCAGCACTTCCTGAGCAACAAGATCGACCGCGAGCAGGAGCGGGAGAAGCAGAAGGAGCTGGCAGCGAAGAAGGACGCGCCGCGCCCGAAGCCGGGGCAGAAGCCCGGCCAGGTGAAGAAGGCGGAGGAGACCTCCGCGGAATCCGCTGCCGACGAGGACTCCGAGGCCTCGGCCACCGACGCTTCGGCCACCGCCGTGAACGGCGCCAAGGCCACCGCGAACTCCGGCGGCGGAGGCGGGAACCGGCGCCCGCAGCAGAAGAAGCGGCCGGGCAAGCAGGCCGCTTCGGCCAAGAAGGGCCAGAAGAAGCGGCGTTAGCCGCCGCCGGTCCTGGACGAACGAAGAGCGGGGTTCCCGAGTGGGAACCCCGCTCTCGTCGTTGCACCGGCCTCAGGCCGGGGTGGCCACCACGATCCGGTTCTCGTCGTAGCCGAGGTCACCGCCCACGTACCGGCCACCGCAGGTGACCAGCACGAGCCGGTGCTCGCCGCCCTGGCCGAACAGCTCGGCGGCGCGGGCGGGCAGTTCTTCCTTGGACAGCGTGACGATCTCGGAGACCTGGTAGCGCCACTCCGTTCCGTCGTCGTCGACGACGGTGACCAGCTGGTCCGGAGCGGAGTTCCACAGCTCCTCGAACGGCCCGACCGAGCCCTTCCAGTTCACGTGCCCGGCCAGCACCGTCGCGCCCTGCGGGGAGTCCAGCCCGGCACCCCACCACGTGGCCTCGTCGACGCCGTCCGGCACCGGGAGGGTGCCGCTGCGGTCGAGCTCCTTGCGCACCAGCTCCGCCTGGCCGCCCTGCGGCAGCCGGACGGTGCCCGGCGGTTGCCCGGCGGGGATGTGCACCGGCTGCGGCGGCAGGTCCGCGGGCTGCACCGGGGCCGGTGCGACCGAGGCCGCCCGCGGTGCCGCGGCCGGTTCCTCGCCGCGCAGCAGCGTGCTCGCCACGACGGCCACCACCGCGACGAGCGCGACCACGCCGGCCAGGACCAGCGTGATCAGGCGACGCTTCGGCGCGGTCAACGCTCACCTGCCGCCGCGAGCCGCTTGCGCCACGCCACGCCACCGGCGACCGCGGTCCCGGTGAGCGCCAGCACGCCCAGGCCCAGCAGGCCGGGGGAGACGGCGCCGTCGCCACCGGCGGCGCTCAGCTCCACCACGCCACCGCTGACGCCCGGGTCACCGGCCGGGATGAAGATCGGCACGGTGGGGGTGTTGGCCTTGTTCGTCACGGTGAGCGTCAGGGTGCCGCCGGGTTCGACGGTGCCCGTCACGGACGGCGGGTTCGCCGCGTCGAAGGCCTCTTCGTAGCCCTTCGCCGGTGCCACCTCGGTGATCATGATCTCCTGCGGCGTGCGCAGGTCCGCGATCTCGACCGTGCCCTGGTCGCCGGTGGTGACCACGGCGGGCTGCCCGTCGGGACCGACGAGCTCGGTGCCGTCCTGCTTCAGCGCGGGCCCGCCGTCGGGCAGGCTGACCCGCAGCGCGACGCCGGCGATGCCCGCCTTGCTCTCCTCGTCGATCTTGCCGACGGCGACCTTGCCGGGCGCGGTGACCGCGGTCGTGACGTCCTCGACCTTGACTTGGTCCTCCCCGCCGGTGGACACCACGCGCTGCACGCCGTCCGGGTTCTCGACGGCCTGCTGCACGTAGGGGCGTTCGGCGGGGGTGGACAGCTCCCCTTCGACCTTCGGGTTCGGCCCGGTGGGCGTCACCTTCAGGGTGAGCGGGTCGCCGTTGTCCGGTGTGGTGACGGTGCCGTCCTCGTCGAGGCCTTCGACCTCGGCGTCGGTGGCGGTGATCGTCACCGGGACGCCGGTGACGCCGGTGCCGTCCGGGTGCTCGACCGTGACGGTCCAGTCGGCGGCCTCACCGATGACCTGCTCCTGTTCGGGAGCGGTCAGCGAGGCCTCCCACGGTCCGCGGTTCTTCTCCGCGTCCGCGCGCAGCTGCTCCACGGCGTCCTTGGCGCCCTGCGGCAGCTTGCCGAGCTGGAAGTCGATGTCGTAGCCGATCTCCTGGAACGGCTTGCCCGGGTCGAGGTCGCTGGGGTCCCGGGGTGCGGACGTCCACGAGTGCAGCAGGTGCGCGAGCGCCGCCGCCTGGTCCGCGTCCTGCGTGGTGCCGTAGCGCAGCAGCAGGTACGAGATGTTCGCCGCCACGTCGTCCGGCAGCGGGTCGCCCCACTTGGTGAGCAGTTCGTCGCCCGGTTCGTACTGCTCGCCGGTGTCCGGCGCCTTCAGCGCGAACCGGACGCACCACACCTGCTTGTCGCCGACGATGTAGGAGCCGAGCCAGTCCCGGTCCCGTTCGATGCCCGCGTAGGGCTGTCCCGGTGTGGTCTCGTGGCCGATCCCTTCCTCCGGCGCGGCGATGGCCGTTCCCGTGGTCGCCAGCAGTCCGCTGCCGGCGAGCACAGCGGAACCCACCGCCGCTGTGATCAACTTCCTGAACGTGCGCATGCATGCTCCAGTCTCGGTCTGGGAGATCAGGGCGTCGGCGTGCTTGCTCTCCGGCGCGCGCCACAGCGATGTGGCGCGGACCGGGTGCGAAAGCCCCCGACACGGCACACGGACACCCGAGCCGCATCCTTCCGATCACGGAGGGTGTCCACAAGGCGCCATCCGATCTATTCGCGCCCATGACGCGCTGCGTTTTTCCCAGCCGGATTCGCCCGGTTCTCACTCGTTCGGTCGCAGCGCAACACCCGTTTCCGCGCGGACCAGGCACGCGCGGCCACCCCTGGAAAAGGTTGCGACGTTCCGTGACCGGATTTTCCCGGTTGTTCGGCCGGCGGCCGGGCGGGGAAACCGGGGGCCGAGGCGTTCGCGGGACCGGGGGTAAAGTCTGTTTTACCCGTGGGGAACCGACCGGCAGCTTCGGTCGTTGTACCGGAGACGGCGCAAAGCACGCCCAGGAGGACGAGTTGCGCACTACGAGCAACCCAGCGTTCAAGAACCTGCCGACCAACGGCGGGTACGCGAACTTCAACTACGGCCAGGGCGGCTTCGGTGCGCCCGGGCAGGCACCGGTCGCGCCGCCGCAGGCGACGCGGCCGATGACGATCGACGACGTGGTCACCAAGACGGCGATCACGCTCGCGCTGACCGTCGCGACCGGCGCGGCGACCTACATCTCCGGCTTGTACGCGCTCGCGCTGCCCGCGGCGATCATCGGTCTGGTGCTGTCGCTGGTCATCATCTTCAAGAAGAAGGTCAGCCCCGCCCTCGTGATCGCCTACGCGGCGGTCGAGGGCGTGTTCCTCGGTGGCATCAGCTACGTCATCGGCGGCGCGGTCAACAACTTCACCGGCGGCGGTGGCTCCGGGATCATCATGCAGGCCATCGCGGGCACCATGGGCGTGTTCGCGGCCATGCTCGTGGTCTACAAGACCGGTGCGGTCCGGGTCACGCCGAAGCTGACCAAGTGGATCATCGGCGCGGCGGCCGGCGTGGCCATCCTGATGCTGGTGAACCTGGTCGCCGGGTTCTTCACCGCCGGTGGTCTGGGGCTGCGCGACGGCGGCCCGATCGCCATCGTGTTCAGCCTGGTGTGCATCGGCATCGCGGCGTTCAGCTTCCTGCTGGACTTCGACGCCGCGGACAAGGCCATCAAGAGCGGGGTGGACGCCAAGTTCGCCTGGTACGTGGCCTTCGGCCTGATGACCACGCTGGTCTGGCTGTACCTGGAGATCCTGCGCCTGCTGTCGTACTTCCAGAACGACTAGCACCAGGACGAGAAAGGGCCTCCCTCCACGAGGAGAGAGGCCCTTTCCCATGCTCCAGGCCCTGTCAGCGGCGAAGCCGCTGAGCAGCCGACCACCTGATCAACCGGCACCGCCGCGGGTTCTCAGCGGGCCCCTCGCGAGGACAGCGTTTTCTCATGTGGCGGAGCCACCGGTGAAAACGATCCCGCAGCGAGGGGCCCGCTGAGGTTCCGCCACCCGCCCTCTCAGCAGAACGAGCCGAGACAGTTCAGCTCAGGCGTTCGAGGACCATGGCCATTCCTTGGCCACCACCCACGCACATCGTCTCCAGGCCGAACTGCTTGTCGTGCCACTGCAGCGAGTTGATCAGCGTGGTGGTGATGCGGGCGCCGGTCATGCCGAACGGGTGGCCCACCGCGATGGCACCGCCGTTGACGTTCACCTTCTCCAGCGGGACGCCCAGGTCCTGGTAGGACGGGATGACCTGCGCGGCGAACGCCTCGTTGATCTCCACGAGGTCGATGTCGCCGATGCCGAGCCCGGCCCGCCGCAGCGCCTGCTCGGAGGCCTCCACCGGCCCGAGGCCCATGATCTCGGGGGACAGCCCGGACACGCCGGTGGAGACGACGCGGGCGAGCGGGGTGAGGCCGAGCTGCTTGGCCTTCACGTCGCTCATGACGACGAGCGCGGCGGCGCCGTCGTTGAGCGAGCAGCAGTTGCCCGCGGTGATCCGGCCGTCGGGGCGGAACACCGGCTTGAGCCCGGAGACGGCTTCCTTGGTGACTCCGGCGCGCGGCCCGTCGTCGGTGTCGACGATGGCGCCGGACGGCGTGGTCACGGGGGTGATCTCGCGGGCCCAGAAGCCGTCGGCGATGGCCTTCTCCGCGAGGTTCTGCGAGCGGACCCCGAACTCGTCCATCTCGTCGCGGCTGATGCCCTTGGCGCGGGCCAGGTTCTCCGCGGTCTGGCCCATCGGGATGTAGACGTCGGGCACGTTCCCGAACTCGCGCGGGTCGACCCACTCGTCGGCGCCCTGCTCGGCGGTGGCCTTGGTGCGGGCTTCGGCGTCGGCGAACACGGGGTTCTGCGTGTCGTCGAGCGAGTCCGAGTTGCCCTTCGCGAACCGGGACACGGCTTCCACCCCGGCGCTGATGAACACGTCGCCCTCACCGGCCTTGATGGCGTGCAGCGCCATCCGCGTGGTCTGCAGGCTCGACGAGCAGTACCGGGTGATGGTGGTGCCGGGCAGGTGGTCGTAGCCGAGGAGCACGGAGACGACTCGGCCCATGTTGAAGCCCTGCTCGCCGCCGGGGAGGCCGCAGCCGAGCATCAGGTCGTCGATCTCGGCCGGGTCGAGCTCGGGCACCTTGTCCAGCGCGGCGCGCACCAGCTGCGCGGCGAGGTCGTCGGGGCGAACGTCGACCAGCGAGCCCTTGCCTGCGCGGCCGATGGGCGAGCGCGCGGCGGACACGATCACTGCTTCGGGCATGCGGGAACTCCTTCGTTCGCCTACGGGTCGCGGCGCCGACCGCGAGGTCGACTTCTCGCGCCACTGTAAGACCGGCACCGGCCGGGACGTGCTGAGACGACCGTCACCAGCACCCCGGTGGGGACGCCGTCGTCGGGCGGGTCAGCTGCTGCGGTGGCGGCCGAAGCGCTGGTTGAGGCGGGCGACGACGCGGCTGGTGGGGCGTCTGGCTTCGGCGGCGGAGGACCGGACCGGCGGCTGCGGCACCGGCGGCCCGTGCCATTCGCCGATCGCGGAGCACAGCGCGGGCAGCAGGAGTCCGGCGGCGGCCTCGTACCCGGCGGCGGAGGGGTGGAACCGGTCGGGGCTGAACAGCTCCTGGGGGTGGGTGAGGAATTCGGGGGAGAGCAGGTCGGCGAGCGGCACCGCGTATCCGCCCGCTTCTTCGACGGCGCGCCGCTGCGCGCGGCCGAGCGCGAGGCTCCAGGAGGAGGCCACGGACCGCAGCGGCTGCGGGATGGGCCGGATCGCCCCCAGATCCGGGCAGGTGCCGACGACCACGCCGACGCCCGCGTCGCGCAGCTCGCCGACCGCGTCGCCGAGCAGCGCGGCGCAGTCGGCGACCGATTGCCGGGCGGTCACGTCGTTCGCGCCGATGATGATCAGGGCGAGCCGGGGCGGCACCACGAGGGCGGCCTCGACCTGCGCGGCCAGGTCGCGGGAGGTGGAGCCGACGATCGCGTACGTGGTGAGCTCGACGGGGTTCTCCAGCTCGGCGGCGACGCCGCGGGCGATGCGCACCCCGGGCAGTTCGTTCGGGGCGTCCACGCCGAGGCCGGCGGCCGAGGAGTCGCCGAGCACGGCGAACAGGACCGGGGCTTCCCCGGTGGGGGAGGCCGCGACGGGCCCGGTGCCGTCGGGCAGGTGCACGCCGTCGGCGCGGAACGGCACGCCGGTGGGTTCGCCGATGGCGCGCCGCGCGTACCAGGACTGCCCGTTGAGCAGGCCGTACGCGGCGCCGGACACGCCGCCGACGGCTCCCGCCGCCACCAGTGCCAGCCGCAGCATCCGCGTCCCGACCATGACCGCTCCTCCTCGCGCCACGCCGACGCTCCGCGAATTCTCGTCCTGTACATGAATACGCCCTCAGCCGGGAAAACGTTCCCGCCGGGTCGGGCGAGCCGGGCGGCGCGCCCGGGGACCACCCGTGCGCCACGGGCCGCGAAACGTCCGCTTAGGCTCAGCCGCACAACGTCGCGGAGAGCGAAAGGGACTCGCTGTGGACTACGTCGAGCACGTGATCGACCTCGTCGGGAACACCCCGCTGGTGCGGTTGAACTCGCTGGCGGGATCGGCCTCGACGCCGGTGCTGGCGAAGGTGGAGTACCTCAACCCCGGCGGTAGCGTGAAGGACCGCATCGCGCTGCGCATGGTGGAGGCGGCGGAGGAGTCCGGCGAGCTGAAGCCGGGCGGCACCATCGTCGAGCCGACCTCCGGCAACACCGGCGTGGGCCTGGCGATGGTGGCGCAGCGCAAGGGCTACCGCTGCGTGTTCGTCTGCCCGGACAAGGTCAGCGAGGACAAGCGGGCCGTGCTGGAGGCCTACGGCGCCGAGGTCGTGGTGTGCCCGACCGCGGTGCCGCCGGAGCACGCCGAGTCCTACTACAGCGTCTCGGACCGGCTGGTCACCGAGATCGACGGCGCCTGGAAGCCGAACCAGTACGCCAACCCCGCGAACCCGGAGTCGCACTACCTGAGCACCGGCCCGGAGATCTGGCGGCAGACCGAAGGCCGGATCACGCACTTCGTGGCGGGCATCGGCACCGGCGGCACCATCTCCGGCATCGGCCGGTACCTCAAGGAGGTCTCCGGCGGCAAGGTCAAGATCATCGGGGCGGACCCGGAGGGTTCCGTGTACTCCGGGGGCGGCGGACGTCCGTACCTGGTGGAGGGCGTCGGCGAGGACTTCTGGCCGGAGACCTACGACCGGGACATCTGCGACGAGATCGTGCCGGTCTCGGACGCCGACTCGTTCACCATGACCCGCTCCCTCGCCCGGGAGGAGGCGCTGCTCGTCGGCGGTTCCTGCGGGATGGCGGCCGCCGCGGCGCTGCGCGTGGCCGAGCACACCGGGCCGGACGACGTGATCGTGGTGCTGCTGCCCGACGGCGGACGCGGCTACCTGGGCAAGGTCTTCAACGACTCGTGGATGGCGAAGTACGGCTTCCTGTCCCCGGACCACGCGGGCGGCGCCATCAAGGACGTGCTGCTGCGCAAGGACGGCACCCTCCCCGAACTCGTCCACGTCCACCCGAACGAGACGGTCGCGGAGGCGGTGGCGATCCTGCGCGAGTTCGGCGTCTCCCAGATGCCGGTCGTCAACGCGGAACCGCCGGTGATGGTCGCCGAGATCGCCGGGGCGGTGAACGAGCGCGACCTGCTGGACGCCCTGTTCGCCGGGCGCGCCCAGCTCGCCGACCGGATCGAACAGCACATGTCCCCGCCGCTGCCCACCATCGGTGCAGGTGAGGAGGTCAGCGCGGCGATGTCGGCGCTGACCGACGCGGACGGGGCGATGGTGCTCATCGGCGGCAAACCGGCCGGTGTCGTCACGCGCCAAGACGTCCTCGCGTTCATCGCCGGGCGTTGACTTCTGGTCACGAACGGCCGCTACGCTGCGACACATCGGATAGCGTGTGCACGATCAACACGCTCCGCAGAACCACGTTCCACGCCCAAGGGGGTCAGGAAACCCGATGAGCTCTCCGCAGCCGCCGGACGGCGGTCAGCAGGGACAGCAACCGCAGGGATCGGACTCGGAGGCGGACGCCCCCGAATCGAAGATCGGCGCCCAGCTGGACCCGCAGACCCCGGCCACCGACCAGTCCTCCGGCGCGGACGCCACTCAGGTCGTCCGCCCCGCGCAGATGGAACAGGCCGCGGACCAGCCGTCCGCGGACGCCACCCAGGTGGTGCGCCCGCAGCAGCAGCCCGGTGGGGACTCCACCCAGGTCGTGCCGCCGTCGATGCAGCCCGCGCAGCCGATGTACGAGCAGCCGGGACTCGCCGGGCAGGGCGGTGAGGCCGCCACGCAGATGGTGCCGCCGTCGGCGCAGCCCGCGCAGCCGATGTACAGCCAGCCGGGCACGCAGAGCCAGCCCGGCGGCTTCCCGCAGCAGCCCCCGCAGGCCGGTACTCCCGGTGGCGGGTTCCCGGCACCGCAGGCCGGTTTCGGCGCACCGCCGCCGCAGGCCGGGCCGGGTCCGTACGGGCAGCAGGGTGTGGACGGGACGATGGCGAAGGTCGCCGGTGGGGTCGCCGCGGGACTCGGCGGGCTCTGCACCCTGCTCGGGCTCATCGGCTTCATCGGCGTCCTGTCGGCCATCTCCCTGATCGGTTTCGGCCTGCCCAGCTTCCTCGCCCTCATCCAGCTGCTGGCGTCGATCGCGATGCTGGTCGGCGGGATCTTCCTGCTGATGCGCAAGCAGCACGGCCCGTACGTGACCGTGGGCGGCGCCGGGGTCATGGCGCTGGTGCTGCTGATCACCGGCATCGCGACCGCCCCCACCGTGCCGCTGCTGATCGGTTACATCGTCGGTGCGCTCATCGCGGCCGGTGTCGGCGTCCTCGCGATGCTGCCCGCGACGCGCGAGTGGATCGCCGCCGGTCCCGATGCGCAGGGCGTCCCGCAGGCCGGTTTCGCCGGGCAGCCCTACGCGGCCCAGCCGCAGTTCGGCCAGCCCGGGCAGCCGCAGCCGGGCCAGCCGCCGTTCGGCCAGCCGAACCCCTACGGCCAGCCGGGCCAGCAGTTCGGGCAGCCGAACCCGTACGGCCAGCCGGGCCAGCCGCAGCCGGGCCAGCCGTATGGCCAGCCCCAGTACGGCCAGCAGCCCTACGGCCAGCCCCAGCCCGGCCAGCCGCCGTACGGCCAGCCGCCGCAGTACGGCCAGCAGCCTTACGGCCAGCCGCAGCCGGGACAGCCCCCGTACGGACAGCCCCCGCAGTACGGGCAGCAGCCCGGTGGATACCCGCAGCAGCCGGGGCAGCAGCCCCCGCAGTGGTGATCCGCTGATCCAGCCGCGACGGCCCACGACCCCTCCGGTCGTGGGCCGTCGTCGTGCTCGGGAACAGGTGGGACGGCCACCTGCCGAACGGCGGATGTCCGTGTGGTCCGTACGCTGCCATCCATGAGTGATGGCTTCGCCACCCGCGCGATTCACGCGGGACAGCAACCCGATCCGACGACCGGATCGGTGATCGTGCCCATCCACGCGACCTCGACGTACGCGCAGGACGGCGTCGGCGGGATGCGCGCCGGGTACGAGTACTCGCGCACCGGCAATCCCACCCGCACCGCGCTGGAGCAGTGCCTCGCGGAGCTGGAGGGCGCCAAGCACGGCAGGGCGTTCTCCTCGGGGATGGCGGCCACGGACGCGGTGCTGCGCGGCTCGCTGCGCCCCGGCGACCACGTGATCATCCCGGACGACGCCTACGGCGGCACGTTCCGGCTGATCGACAAGGTGCTCACCGAGTGGGGCGTGCAGTACACGCCGGTCCCGGTGTCCGACGTCGACGCGGTGCGCGCCGCGGTGCGGCCGGAGACGAAGGTGCTGTGGGTCGAGACGCCCACGAACCCGCTGCTGACCATCGCCGACATCGCCGCGCTGGCCCAGGTCGCGCGGGACGCGGGGATCCGGCTCGTGGTGGACAACACCTTCGCGTCGCCGTACCTGCAGCGCCCGCTGGAGCTGGGGGCGGACGTGGTGGTGCACTCGACCACCAAGTACCTCGGCGGCCACTCCGACGTGGTCGGCGGCGCAGTGCTCACCTCGGACGACGAGCTGGCGAGCTCGGTGGCGTTCCTGCAGAACACCGCCGGTGCCGTGCCGGGCCCGTTCGACGCGTGGCTGACGCTGCGCGGGGTGAAGACCCTGGCGGCCCGGATGGACCGGCACAGCGCGAACGCCGGGCGCATCGCCGCCGCGCTGCGCGAGCACCCCAAGGTCGCGAAGGTCTACTACCCGGGCCTGCCCGAGCACCCCGGCCACGAGGTCGCGGCCAAGCAGATGCACGGCTTCGGCGGCATGATCTCGTTCACCCACGTGGACGGGGAGCAGGCCGCGCTGGACGTGTGCGCGAAGACCCGGCTGTTCACCCTCGCCGAGTCGCTCGGCGGCGTCGAGTCGCTGATCGAGCACCCCGGCAAGATGACGCACGCGAGCACCGCCGGCTCGGCCCTGCAGGTGCCTGCGGAGCTGGTCCGGCTGTCCGTCGGCATCGAGGACCCGGACGACCTGGTAGAAGACCTCCTAGCCGCCCTCTGAGGCCTTGATGCGGCCCCCTTCTGTTGTAAGGGGGTTGGGGGGGCGGAACCTCAGCGGGATTCTCGCGGCGCAGCCAGGATGCGCTCGGCAGCCACTTCGGCGCGGACACGGCCCGGCAGCTGGACGCGCTCATCGAAGGGCTCAC